>JAJQJO010000451.1 GCA_021323495.1 Cellvibrio sp.
GTTTGTTGGCTTGCGCGGCACGCTTGCACGCGCAGTATCGCGCCTGGTACCGCCCAAAGAGGTGGAAGATATAGTGCAGGAAACTTATGTGCGCATATGCCAGGTAGAAACACCGGAACAAATCCAGTTTCCACGCTCGTTTATGTTGCGCACAGCGCAGAACCTGGCGCTGGATCATCTCAAGCGGGCCGAGACCCGCTTGAGCGTCAGCCTGGATGATGAACTGGATTTGAACCTGGCGGGCTACGTCACTCGCGCTGATGAAACCTTTGATCGCGTTGCGGCCAATCAGGAATTCGGCTTTTTTTGCGAAGCGGTGCGGCAATTGCCGCTCCAATGCCGCAAAGCGTTTGTACTAAAAAAAGTCTACGGTTACTCGCAAAAAGAAATTGCCCTCAGCCTTGATATCAGTGAGAACACAGTGGAAAAGCATATCGCCACCGGCATTAAACGTTGTGCGCAATTTATGGCTGAGTTGCAACAGGATGCTGGCGCCAGCCCGCGCAAGGCAAGCTCACCGCTCGCCAAAAATACGAGCGTAAACGAGCGGAGCAAATCATGAGTAATATTATTGATTTCCCCAACCGCGAACAAATTCACGATCAGGCAAGCCTGTGGATCGCGCGCATGGATCGCGAATTGTCGCTCCAGGAAGAACAGGAATTAGCCCAATGGCTCGCTGCAAACGAACAACATCGCGCGGTATTCTTTGAAATGGCAGAGCTGTGGGACAAGATGGATAGCCTTGCGCGCCTTGCCGATTTATTCCAGGCACCACCACAACTTCCACTCCGCAAACCGCGCTTCTACGGTGCGATTGCCGCATCACTGGTATTGGTTGCGCTGGTGTTTGGCTGGAATCTAACAGCACCGCAACAGACATCATTAATTGCCTGGCTGCACAGCGACCAAGCGGTAGTTGATGGTATTTATGAAACGGCAATTGGTGAGCATTCCAACGTGAATTTGCCGGACGGCTCACTGCTGGTATTAAATACCAATAGCCGGGTCAGCGTAAAATACAGCGAAGATTATCGTTTGTTTTTGTTGGAACGCGGCGAATTAAATATCGAAGTCGCCCATGATAAAAATCGTCCACTAAGTGTTATTGCCGGGAATAAAGTAGTGCAGGCGGTGGGCACGGCGTTTAATGTACGTATTCACAATAGTAAGGAAGTAGCAGTATTAGTGACCGATGGAAAAGTGCTGGTCGCCAAACAAGAAGTACAACAAACCATTGAAAAAATAGTGCCCGAACGTTTGCCCGCAACTTCGATGGCAGTAGCAAAAGGTGAAAAAGTGGTGCTGGGTGCCCAACAGGAAAAAATCGCCAAGGCAGATGACAATGAAATCAACGCCCAGCTCAGCTGGCGCCAGGGCAATCTGGTATTTCGCGGCGAGACATTGGAGGAGGCCTTGGTTGAAATTAATCGCTACACCGCTGTGCAATTTGAAGTAACCGATGAGCGCATCAAACAAGAGCGTATTGCGGGATTATTCAAAGCGGGCGATGTGGATGGCTTACTTGCGGCACTGGAGCAAAATTTTAATATTCATAACCAGCGCATCGGCAGCAATAAAATTCGTTTGAGCGCCAAATAAATCCTGCAAAATTTACTTTAAGCGACACACTGGCATTCTTCTTCCTACTATGAAATCGTTTACTTGCTGCGTTGTGCCGCAGCAAGTAACACCATTTAAAAAGCAGTTCTTTGCTTTACACTACCCACCCCTGCATTTGCCATAGTCGGGCAGACTATATCCAGGTTTATCGCGCCAATGCTTGTCCCTTGGCGCACAAGTCTTTAAGCTCTAGCAGCAAACACCAGGTCGATTAAAAGAATGAATCGGTAATTTGCCCGATGCGGGATTCACATCACGATTATAAATTACAATAAAACCCCAATAATGTGTTCACAGTGCAAATGTCTGTATTGAGATGGCGGAAAAAAATTTGCCCCTCGTCTATTAAGCACGCGAGCAAGACGCTCGCGGCTGAGGTAAATGAGCAGGCGATTTTTCGGTTACTGGTTTTTGCCCTCGCGGTAGGCGTGCCTATGTCTGCGTGGGCGGAAAATGATTCTCTCGATAAAATTATCCAGTTCGATATACCTCGGCAACGGGCAGATCTTTCGCTCACTGAGTTTGCCGAGCAGGCCGATATTACGCTGATATTTCCGTTTGATGATGCGACAGAAATTATCACCAATAAATTGGCCGGTCGCTATTCCATCCAAGACGCTGTAAAGCTGCTGGTAGCGAATACCAAACTCAGTGTGAAGATTGATGAGAAAGGTCTGCTGACCATCACGACCAATCAGTCTCACGAGGAGTTGGATTCAATGCACAATAAAAATAAACTCAGCGCAATTATTGGCTTACTTACATCGGTAGCAGGTGCCCACGCAATCGCACAAGATACTCCGGTACCATCAAGTGCCGCAGAACAAGTTGAAGAATTAATGGTAACCGGCATTCGCGGCAGCCTTGAGCGGTCGATGGATGTCAAACGCAGTTCCGGTGGAGTAGTCGATGCCATCTCTTCTGAAGATATAGGTAAATTTCCCGACACCAACCTCGCTGAATCCTTGCAGCGGATTACCGGTGTGTCTATTGACCGCTCGGGCGGTGAAGGCCAATTAATTACCGTGCGTGGTTTTGGTCCCGAATTTAATACGGTGCTGGTCAATGGCCGCCAGATGGCAACCGAAAATTTATCGCGCGCATTTAGTTTCGATACTATCGCATC
>JAJQJO010000452.1 GCA_021323495.1 Cellvibrio sp.
GTGTTACGCGATCGGTTACCGGCAAATCTTCAAGCAACCCTGCACTGACAAACCACTGGCGTGCGAAAATAAGCCGGGTAAAACGCAGTTGTTTTACAATTAGATCAGCACCGTTAGGTTCTTGGGTAATGAACACTACATAAGCGCTGCTATCTTTGGTTTTACTGTAACCATAAATACCTAGCTCGCCCGCCAGATCAGTAATTTCTGCCGCGCATTCTTTTTCAAAACCGGCACGGCAATGTAAAAATAAATGATTCACGATATTCTCATTAGTCGACTATAAATTTAAGTTGCTGAGTCTTGCTCCAGCAGTTCGGCATCGCGCCGCGATAAAATACTCACCGTTTCACTCGCCACATCAAACACCACGACCACCTCGCGGCGACTTAATTGGACTTTGATTTGCTCAACTTTAATACTGAGCGATACTTCTTCGATACCGTAATCGGTTCCCTCACGCGTGATAAATTCTTCAATTAATCCCTGTAATGCATCGCTCGATAATTGTTCATAAGGAATAATCATCTGTTAATTTTTACCTGATTTTGTGGGAATAAAAATGTGGCGCACTAGCCTGCTTGTCCAGCGGCTACAAGCGGAGTAACCTGCACTTTAATCACGCCTATTCAACACCCGGATAGTCAACACACTATTTGTTCAACAACATACCAGCTCACCAAACTGCCTGGCCAACAATAAGGAATCACCGTGAATACACAATTGGTTTTAACTGTTCTCTGCGATGACCGCCCTGGCGTAGTCGAACAACTTGCCCAAACCATCAGCGACCACCACGGCAATTGGCTGGAAAGCCGGATGGCACAACTCGCCGGAAAATTTGCTGGAATCCTTCAAATCGCAGTGGCAGACAGCCACCAGGACGAATTGCGCACTGCCCTTACCGGCTTGGCGGACAAGGGTTTCAAGATCGTCATTGATAATGCAGTCAGCATTACTAAACCCGACTGCAGGGAGTTCAGCTTTAGCGTGGTAGGCAATGACCGGCCGGGTATTGTACGCGAAATCGCCCAGGCTTTTGCCGGCCGCCATATTAACATGGGCGAGCTGGAAACGGCGTGCTCAAGTATGCCTTGGTCAGGGGAGCCATTATTTGAAGCTACCGGTATCATTGAAGTACCCAAATCGGTCGATATGAATGAGCTTTATGACTACCTGGACAAGATCGCCGATGAGCTGGCAGTTGATATCAGACTCGAATCGTCCACTGAGCGCGCTACCATTTAGACAATCCAGATCTTGCATAAGGAAAGGGGCAGCCATCAGCTGCCCCTTTTGCTATCCAGCCATAAATCCAATTTAATCTTTATGAATTTTATGCCTGGCAATTTGTGCATCAAACTTTTCCAATTCGATATTGATTGCCTTGGTTGAAATATTGATTTCATAAAATGAAAACAACAGCGATATCACCAATAGAATCAAACTGATCGCAAACAAATAAATCCCGGCCTTTTGCCAAGCCAATAACAGCGAAAACATCGATAACGTACAAAACACAAACGACAGGACGCCGAACGCTTGCATCAAGCGAATTACTGTCATGCGGATGCGCAAATTATGGATTTGCCGAATCACCAGATCCTTGGACGGTGCATTTTCCAAATTACTTAATTGGCGGATAACATTCGCCAGGGTGACAAAGCGATTGGTATAGGCGAGCATCAATAACGAAATTGCGGGGAATAATAAACTTGGGGTGGTAATCGTCATTTCCATAAGTAAATCTTCATCTCATCGCTATTAAAATCTCTCCCGCCAATAGATAATCCTGTCGTGGCCACGATAACTGCCAAAACCAAAACGCGCTGTTGGAAGGTTGGCATCATCATATACACCACTCTGATCCCAATCAAAGCGCAACCAGGGGTAACTGGTTAAATTGACATCTACGTTAAAACTACCGGTAGCACCACCCGTCGGCGCACTAAAGAAATGTAACGCATCACCATTCGTGAACGCAATTTCGATGGGTGTATTCAGTAGCGACCCATAGTTTCCAGTAGTTGTTCCACTCCCTAAATTTACGTTCAAGTTAGCGGGGCTAAGTATATTTCCAGCGGGATACATAATCACGCTGCGCAAAATTTTTGTACAATTATCATCTGTATTTTTTGTAAAAAAACTACCCGACCAATATTCAGTAGTAAAACCAACTGGAAGCCTGGCCGATTCCGGACCGAAAGCATCATCCAGGCGCAGGCGGCCATAACGCATATTTAATGCCGAGCCTATGCTTATCGCATTACAAGCTGCCCCGCTACAAACAGTGGACGATGAAGCATTCATATTTAAATTTTGCAAACTACGGGAATCAAAAGTATCGGATAGCTGTAAACCTACCAGTAAGCCGCTGAAAGGACCATCGGGTGCACCCGTGGTTGCTTGACGGCCAAAAATTGCATTGGTGCTTGCAAACGTTAAAACACCGGCGGTCCAGATTTTACTGACAAGGCCATCCGTAAAACGCCCACCCAAATTAACACCGCTTTCGCTATTTTCGGCAACATAAGTAAGTGTCGGCATAGCACCGTACGCAGAATTATAATTTGAAGGAATTGTACCTAAAATGCTTTTTGCCTGGATTGTATAGTTGAGGCTAACAGGTTGACCCATATAAGCAAATGCAGAGCAATTTGAAACAATTGATCCACCACTTAATTCAAAACGGTGCGGATAAAACCGGCCTATAGTATCGCTCAGGGTAAATG
>JAJQJO010000106.1 GCA_021323495.1 Cellvibrio sp.
GAGTCGGGCGAAAGCCAGGCTACCGCTGATGTAGATGAAGAGGATCTGGTGCCTGTGGGTGTTAGCCAGGCGATATCGATGCGATTGGTGGATCATTACGCCTGACGCACAGGAAACTGTTCAAGAGTTAACCCATCAATACGGGGAATCCGGGCAAATTGAATCGGATTCCCTACATCTTTGTTTTGTATCAGATTTTATTGCTATTTCCGGCCGCTTTCCTCGCAAACCACTGTTCCACTGCTAAGCTTTTCTAAGGCGATACTGGCATAGGTATTGCTCAAACCCATTTAGCATTCGAAAGTGACGGAGTTTTGACATGGCGGCGGCCCCAAAAACAAAAAATGATACAGCCAATGCTGCAGCGAACGCTGACGCAGCTGCAGACGCTAAAAAGAAAAAAAAGAAACTGTTCTTGATAATTGGCCTCGCGGTTGTGCTGATCGCCGTTTCAATTGGCGGTACTGTAGTTGCGCTAAAAATATTATCGCCCGCGCCGGCCGGTGAGGGGACAGAAGCAGAGCATGCAAAAGCAACACTGATGCCTGCTATCTATTATGAAATGACGCCCAATTTTACGATTAATTTTAATGTGAATGGCCGTCAGCGATATTTGCAAGCGGCCATTACCCTGATGTACCGCGATCCGCTTCTGGAAGAATTATTAAAATTGCATATGCCCGCGATTCGCAACGGATTGGTGATGCTACTCAGTGCCAAAAACTTTGACGAACTGCAAACCAATGAAGGCAAAGAAGCTTTACGGGCAGAGGCGCTGGAAATTATTCGCAATCAATTGCAAAAAGAACAGGAAGCATTAGCCGCAAGTGGTAAAAGCGAAGAGGCTTCTCCGGCTAACGTCGAACAAGTGTTGTTTACCAATTTTGTAATGCAATAAGGAAACACCTGTGCAAGATCTACTTTCGCAAGACGAAATTGACGCGCTCCTTCACGGTGTCGATGACGGTGACATAGAGACCGAAGGCGATATAGAGCCCGGTACGGTAAAAAATTATGACCTCACCAGCCAGGATCGTATTGTGCGTGGGCGTATGCCCACGCTTGAAATGATCAATGAACGTTTCGCCCGCTATACGCGCATCAGTATGTTTAATTTATTGCGCAGGACTGCCGATGTTTCTGTGGGTGGTGTGCAAATCCAGAAATTTGGTGAGTATGTCCATACGCTTTATGTACCCACCAGTCTTAATATGGTCAAGTTCCGGCCCTTGCGCGGCACCGCGTTAATTATCCTTGATGCGCGGTTGGTATTTAAATTAGTGGACAATTTTTTTGGTGGTGATGGTCGCCATGCAAAAATTGAAGGGCGCGAATTTACCCCCACAGAATTGCGCGTGGTACAGATGGTATTGAACCAGGCGTTTGTCGATTTAACTGAGGCCTGGAAAGCTGTTTTCCCAATAAATTTCGAATATGTACATTCCGAAGTAAATCCTTCACTTGCCAATATTGTCAGTCCCAGCGAAGTGGTGGTGGTAAGTACGTTCCATATTGAATTGGATGGCGGCGGTGGAGAAATGCACATCACCGTGCCTTACTCAATGATCGAGCCGATTCGCGAAGTGCTTGATGCCGGTCTGCAAAGTGACAGCGACGAACACGACGAGCGCTGGGAAAAAGCCCTGCGCGAAGATGTGCTTTCTGCGAGCGTGGATATGGAATGCGATATCGTCAGGCGCGACATTACTTTACGCGATATTGTTGCGTTAAAAGCAGGCGATATTATTCCTATTGAGTTTCCGGATTACCACGTATTGACCGCCAATGGTGTGCCCATGTTCAGAACCCAATTGGGACAAAGCAATGGCTTCCTGAGTTTAAAGATTCGTGAATTTATTGATCGCCGTAGCGCGTACAACATCACTGGAACCAAAGGTGATAGTTCAAAGGATGGTAGTTCGAAAGCTAATGGCGCAACTGAAACTAAAGCTGAAAGCGTGACAGCAACAAAAGGTGGAAAACATGGCAAGTGATGATGTTGATCAAGATTCAATGGCTGATGATTGGGCTGCCGCAATGGCGGAGCAGGCCGATGTTGAAGAGGCCATGGCCAATACAGTGTCATTTGATGAGTTGAAAAGCGAAGTATTAAAGCAGCCGCCGGGAAGCCCGGATCTGGATGTGATCCTGGATATTCCGGTTTCAATTTCCATGGAAGTAGGGCGCACATCAATTACGATCCGTAATTTATTGCAGCTCAACCAAGGCTCGGTCATTGAATTGGATCGCCTTGCCGGCGAACCACTCGACGTATTGGTTAACGGGACGTTAATCGCCCACGGTGAAGTCGTGGTGGTTAACGAGAAATTTGGTATACGCATGACCGATGTTATCAGCCCTGCGGAACGTATAAAAAAATTGCGTTAGGAATAGTGAATGATTTTGTTACGGTCAGGTGCACTGGCGATGACGCTGAAATGCAGGGGATTAATATTGACTGCGGTGTTGTTTTCGGCTTGCGCTGGTGCTGCTGAAACAACCACAACAACCGCCGCAACATCTCCGGTGGTGCCTAATGAGGCTTCATCGGCAACCAGCGCATCCATAGCGGCGGCTGAACCGGTTAAGCCGTTTTATGAAAATTCCGGTACCGCGCAAACTGCGCAGAAGCAGGCTCCAAAAATAGGCAGTGGTGGACATTTGTTAAACGTCACCCTGGGGTTGGCAGCTATAATCGGATTGATTTTTTTGTTGTCGGCATTTGTGAAACGCTTTGGTGCGGGAACCTTTGCAACCAATTCACAACTCAAAATTTTATCGTCCATGCCGCTGGGTACCCGGGAACGGATTGTATTGATTGATGCCGGAGGCCAACAATTATTGCTTGGAATTACTCCCACCAATATTAATACACTGCACGTATTTGCAGATCCGGTTGTGGTTGCGAATAATCCGGAGGCTCCATCGGATTTTAGCCAAAAATTGATGGCGATCTTGCAGCAGAAGACTTCTGGCTCATCGCCCGATAACAAAAATGATTCTGCGACGCAGGGATAAATAGGGTGAACCTGGTGATGGTTAGAAAATGTATTTTTTTGTACGCACTGGTTATGTTGGTGTCGACGCTGTGTGCAGGAACTTCGTTGGCACAAACCAATACGCCTGACGTGGCGGACCCGGCTGCGAATAACTTGCCGCTCAACCAAACTGCGCCGTCCAATCTCGGCAGTTTGCCGGCGATTCCAGGCTTGCCTGCGTTGACGGTCAAAACCAATGCTGATGGTACCCAGGAATACACAGTAACGCTGCAAATCCTGGCCATTATGACTGCGCTGACGTTTTTGCCCGCGCTGTTAATGATGATGACCTCCTTTACTCGCATCATTATTGTATTTTCTATTTTGCGTCAGGCGCTGGGGTTGCAGCAGTCACCGTCCAATCAGATTTTGATTGGCCTCGCGTTGTTTTTAACCTTGTTTATCATGCAGCCGGTATTGGACAGAGTGAATCGGGATGCATTGCAACCGTATATCAATCAACAGATTAATGCGCAGGAAGCGCTAGCAAAAACCGCCGCTCCTTTTCACGCATTTATGTTGGCGCAGACGCGCGAATCCGATATCGCCCTATTTGTCGGTATTGCCAAACATCCACCTATCGCCTTACCGGAAGAAACACCTTTTACCATTTTGGTGCCGGCATTTATTATCAGTGAATTGAAAACTGCGTTCCAAATTGGTTTTATTATTTTTATCCCATTTTTAGTAATCGATATAGTGGTATCCAGTGTGCTCATGGCCATGGGTATGATGATGCTCTCACCACTGATTATTTCCCTGCCATTTAAAATTATGTTGTTTGTATTGGTCGACGGCTGGGCGATGATCGTGGGTACTCTTGCCGCAAGTTACGGTATATGACGGAGGCTATATGATGACACCCGAAGTCGTTATGGATTTATTTGCAGACGCTTTTTTTCTGGTGATATTGATGTTGCTGGTCATTATCGGCCCGGGTTTGATCGTGGGTTTGATTGTGAGTATGTTTCAGGCCGCAACCCAGATCAACGAACAGACACTGAGTTTTTTGCCACGTTTGATTGTCACCCTGGTGACATTGATGATCGCCGGTCCCTGGCTGATTACCAAGTTTATGGATTTGTTTAATCGCTTGTATTCGAGTGTGCCTACCTTGATCGGGTAGCCAGTTATAATGCAAGAATTAATCATCACCGAAGAGCAACTTTCGCAATTTATTGGCCAGTATCTTTGGCCTTTATTACGTATTAGTGCGTTCTATTTTGCGGTACCGGTAATTGGTGCGCGCACGGTTCCCGCCCGTGTGCGTATTATCCTCACCCTGTTTACCTCCATTATGATTGCCCCGGTATTACCCGCCGCACCCGTGATTTCATTTTTATCGATGCAGGGTTTTGTAATGGTAATCCAGGAGGTGTTAATTGGCCTTGCCCTGGGTTTTGCCATGCAAGTGGTGTTGCATGTTTTTGTTTTGGCCGGGCAATTTATGGCGATGAAAATGGGTTTGGGATTCGCTGCGATGAATGATCCGTCCAGTGGTGTCAGCGTGACGATCCTCTCGCAATTTTATTTGTTGCTTTCCACATTGTTATTTTTAAGCAGCAATGGGCATTTGGTTATCTTGCAATTGATGATTGATAGTTTCACTACCTTTCCCATCGGTGGAGCGGGAATGAACACGGCCCATTTTACGACAATTGTCGATCTTGGATCCTGGCTATTCAGTGCAGCTTTATTGATTACGTTGCCACTCTTTACCTCGCTGATGATTGTGAATATGTCCTTTGGTGTGATGAGTCGTTCGGCGCCGCAAATGAACGTATTTACGGTGGGTTTTCCGATCACCCTTATTTTCGGTTTTATTCTCATGTGGTTTACTTTCGCCAACTTCCTCCCGGTATATTTTGAGATTATGGAAGAGGGTATAGGTGTGCTGCGTACTTTGGCATTGACCCCCTAAGGTGTAGTCATGGCTGAAGACGACGACAGCAGTCAGGAAAAAACGGAAGAGGCCAGTTCGCGCAAGATAGAAAAAGCGCGCGAAGAAGGCCAGATTCCCCGTTCCCGCGATCTCACCACCACCGCTGTGTTGATGGTGGCGGCGATTGGCATCTTGTTTTTTGCCGAGTTTATGGGCAGCAAACTGATTGGCCTTACGCGCGATAATTTTATCCTTAACCGCGAAACTATTTACGACCCCAATGCCATGATCGCTCATTTGGTCAGCGCTATTTATGATGGGCTTTTCAGTATCGCACCCTTGATGGCGCTGCTATTGATTGTGTCCATTGCGGGCCCCATCGCGCTGGGCGGCTGGAATTTTAGCGGTAAAGCGATGGAGCCAAAATTGAGCCGCATGGATCCGCTTGCTGGCCTTAAACGCATGTTTTCGGTGAAATCCCTGATCGAATTATTAAAAGCCTTGGGCAAGGTATTGGTGATCCTCGGTGCGACTATCTGGTTACTGAAATTTTATGCGCAGGATATGTTTCGGCTGGTCGATGAGAGTGTTGGCAATGCCATTATCCACTCATTGGAAATTTCTATTTTCGCCACGATTGCACTCTCGGCCACGACGATTTTAATCGCTGTGATTGATGTGCCGTTGCAAATTTATGAATACAACAAAAAATTAAAAATGTCGCGCCAGGATCAAAAAGACGAAGCCAAAGACACCGAAGGCAAGCCGGAAGTCAAAGGCCGTATCCGCCAGTTGCAGCGCGAGATGGCACAGCGCCGCATGATGGGTAACGTACCCCAGGCGGATGTGGTCATCACTAACCCCGAACATTTTTCGGTTGCGCTGAAATACGATCCGGAAAATATGGAGACACCATTAATGATCGCCAAAGGTGGCGATCACATGGCGTTAAAAATCCGCGAAATCGCCAATGCGCACAAGATCGAAATTATCCAATCCCCCGTACTCGCGCGCGCGATTTTTTACACCACCGAAGTGGATCAGGAAATTCCATCGGGCCTGTATCTGGCCGTGGCGCAAGTGCTTGCCTATGTGTTCCAGCTGCGTAATTTCCGCAAAGGCAAGGGCGATAAACCTGCTTATCCGCGCAATATCAATGTGCCGCGCGATCTGCGCTATAACGCTACTGGCAAGGTGGATTGAGTTAAAACCCCTCAATCAATAAATTGATCGCCGCCAGAATTTCATAGCGAAAATCACTCAGGTCGCCGACTTCCTCGGTTAGCAACTGTCTGCTCACGCCAGCCATTTGCGGCGTAAGCAGTAACAGGGACTCACCATTGATATATACCTTGGGTGTGAGGGTAGTTATGCCGCTGCCCCTGAAGCTTGATTCACGGATCAGCGGGATAACCATGCGTGTATCCAAACCTTCCAATAAATCATTTTGCACATCGAGCAAGTAGGGAATGTGCTGGTTGGCGGGATTGGGATTTTTAAAGGCGTGGAATTGACTCATTAAAAGCTCCGTAGCGGATCGCTGAAGCTGGCGTTTTGGCCGGTATATTGGTTGTACTCATCAATGGCACTCTTATTGGCGGAGAGCCACAGCTCCTGTTGGCGCTGTTTCACTTTTTCCACCAGTGCCTGTTCGAGTGTCGCGGAAAGATTGATTTCAAATTCCTTGGCTTTGCGTAATAACTCGGTATTGATGCTGACATTGGTTGGTTTTTTCGGGGCGCTGGGGTCGTAGATATTGCTCATATTCGATGCTCCTCAGTTATGCGCATAGATTATGCGCACTTCAGCGTTTGGTCAAATAATCATCATCTTTTGCTTTCAAGGGCGCTCTCGTTTAAATCGGTACGCTTCTTGCGATATCACGGAAAAATGCCACTACCGTCAAGAATCCGTGCTTATGGCCTTACCAACATTTAACCAACTCAACAACTTCAACGGCAAAGCCGCCCTGGGCTCAGTGCGCGCTATGGGGCGGGGCAACCTGGGTATCCCGATCCTGTTGATGATGTTATTGGCAATGATCATATTGCCGATTCCGCCGCTGCTGCTCGATATCTTTTTCACTTTCAATATCGCGCTCTCGCTGGTGGTATTGCTGGTGTCTGTCTACGCCATGCGCCCGCTGGATTTTGCCGCGTTCCCGACTATTTTGCTGATTGCCACCTTGCTCCGTTTGGGCCTGAATGTGGCCTCCACCCGTGTGGTATTGCTTGAAGGCCATGAGGGCGGCGATGCGGCGGGTAAGGTAATCGAGGCCTTTGGACATGTAGTGATTGGCGGAAATCTCGCCGTGGGCATCGTGGTGTTTATCATCCTGATGATTATCAACTTTGTGGTAATCACCAAAGGTGCGGGGCGCATTTCAGAAGTGAGCGCGCGTTTTACTCTCGACGCCATGCCCGGTAAACAAATGGCGATCGATGCCGATTTGAACGCGGGTTTGATCGACCAGGATCAGGCGCGTACCCGGCGCCAGGAAGTCTCCGCCGAAGCCGACTTTTACGGTGCGATGGACGGTGCGAGCAAGTTTGTGCGCGGCGATGCGGTCGCGGGCATCATGATTATGTTCATCAACGTGTTTGGTGGTTTGGCGATTGGGATGATCCAGCATGATCTGGAGTTCGCCGATGCCTTCGAGAAATACACCATCCTGACTATTGGCGATGGCCTGGTTGCCCAAATTCCCGGCCTACTGTTGTCCGTAGCCTCTGCGATTCTGGTTACCCGTGTTAATAGTTCGGAGGATATGGGGAAACTGGTTGTGAGCCAGATGTTTACGTCCCCCAAAGCGCTGGCGGTTGCAGCCTTGATGTTAGTGATTATGGGTTCCGTACCCGGTATGCCGCACCTGGCGTTCCTCGGGCTTGGACTTTTGTGTGGAGGCCTGGCGTATTACATCAATTGGCGTAAACAACAGCCCGCCGTGGTAGAAGAGAAGAATGCCTTTATCCCCGCCGGTACTCGGGCGCCGGGCGAGGCTCCCTCAGCCGGTGGCGCCAGTATCGCGCCTCAACGTTCCGTACCTGCATTGCCACCCGGTACACCGGAGTCGCCTGAATTAGGTTGGGATGATGTGCAGCCAGTTGATGTGATTGGTTTGGAGGTTGGCTATCGCCTGATTCCGATGGTCGATAAAAACCAGGGTGGCGAGTTGCTCGGTCGTATCAAAGGGGTGCGTAAGAAGCTTTCGCAGGAGATGGGCTTTTTGATTCCGTCGGTCCATATCCGCGATAACCTGGATTTGAACCCGACCGGCTACCGGCTCAGTTTGATGGGTGTTTCCATGGCAGAAGCCGATGTGTATCCCGATCGTGAATTGGCGATTAACCCGGGCCAGGTGTTTGGCACGCTTGACGGTATTAAGACCAAAGATCCGGCGTTTGGCCTGGACGCTGTCTGGATCAACCCCAACCAGCGCGAGCAGGCGCAGACCTTGGGTTATACCGTGGTTGACCCGAGCACCGTGGTAGCGACCCATCTCAACCAGATCTTGCAACAACACACCTTTGAATTGCTCGGCCATGAGGATGTGCAAAAGCTGTTGGATATGCTGGCCAAGACCTCGCCCAAATTGGTGGAAGAGTTGGTGCCTAACACTATGGGTATCAACGTCTTGCTTAAAGTGTTGCAGAACCTGTTGCGCGAACGGGTACCGATCCGCGATATCCGCTCCATCGCCGAAGCCTTGGCGGGCACCGGGGGCAAGAGTCAAGATCCCGCCGCTTTAACTGCCCTGGCGCGGGTGGCCCTGTGCCGCCAAATTGTCCAGAACATCATTGGCAACGAGCGCAACCTGCCTGTTATCACGCTTGAGCCGAGTTTGGAACAGTTGTTGCTAAACACCGTACAGCAGGCACAAAAAGCTGGCGCTGATGACAGTGCCTTTATTGAGCCTGGCCTGGCAGACCGCTTGCAACAATCGCTGGTAAATGCAGCGCAGAAGCAGGAACTCTCAGGTAAACCATTGGTATTGCTGGTCGCTGCACCGCTCCGGCCAATGCTGTCGCGCTTTGTTCGCCACAGTGTTCCCGATATGCGCGTACTGGCCTATACCGAAGTACCAGACAACAAACAAATCACCATCGATGCAAGTGTCGGTGCTGATAAAAAGTAGCCCCACCGGGTAGGAGTTGGATATGCAAGTCAAACGTTTCGTAGCGGCTGATATGCGTCGTGCGCTGGAATTGGTTCGTCAGGAACTGGGGCCAGATGCCATCATTCTCTCTAGCAACCGCATCCCGGAAGGGGTGGAGTTGCTGACCACCATGGGCTCGGATTTCGAGTTAAAGCAACTGCAAAATCGTCCCTTTGCCGAAGCGACCTTCGCCGCGAGTGAGCCGCTGTTAAGCGATGGCGATATTTCTCCGCGGGTATTGGATAAAGCTCGCGCACGCAAAACTACCCCGGCCATTAGCCAGGCGGATCACGCCCAACGGGATACCCATCCAAACGCCGGAAAAACCGGCGCACAATTGGCTGATGATATTGAAAAGGCACGCCTGCGGATGATCGCTGCGCGTCATGCGGAAGAGTCTGCTAAAGAATTCCTGGTTGGGAAAAATACGGTAGTGAACGCCGGTATCCCCCGTCATACCGCCACACCTGCTCCAAAGCCGAGAACCGGCATGAGTGCGGCAGAGCGCTATCCCTTGGTGGATACAGCGCCGGTTACTGTTAAAGAGGCGGTTCCATTTAAAGAAACCCTGCGCAACGAAACGCGCGCCCAGGAAAAATTTGTTTCCGCCACCGCCAGCGAAGGCACAGACCAAAACGCACAGCTCAGTGAACTGCAAGCAGAAATTGCGGATATGCGCTTCCTGCTTGAGCAACAGCTGGATCGCCTCACCGGCCAGCAATCGGCACCGATTGATTCACCGGTTCTGGCCAGTGTTGCGCGCCGCCTTGAGCGTTTGAACTTGCCAAAAGACGTGGTGGGTAAGGTCATCAAGGGCTGTACCAAAATCAAAACCCTGAGCGATGCCTGGCCGGATGCGCTGGCGAATCTCGCTCATCAATTGCCAGTGAATGGCCGCGATATTGTTGACCAAGGGGGCATATTTGCATTGGTCGGCCCAACCGGTGTAGGTAAAACCACCACCATCGGCAAACTGGCTGCCCGTTATGTGTTGCAGCATGGT
>JAJQJO010000453.1 GCA_021323495.1 Cellvibrio sp.
TATTGGTGGGTTCACCTTTGTAGACCTGCTCCAGATCTCGTTCCTGAATCCGGCGGTGGTGCGGGTAAACCAGAGTGGAGTCACGGATCTGATCGATATCGTCGGTTACGGCTTCCACGATGGCTTGACCCTGACTGCTTACCCGAGCGGGGCGCCGGAACAGGCCAAATCCTTTACCGTTGATAACGATAAGTTGCGCCTTTATTCAGCCCAGCGTATGAGCTGGCGAATCAGCGGGTTTGAGACCAGTTATCGCGGTTTTGTCGATATTGAATTAAGTGATGCGTCCGGCCGTCGTTTTGTAGCGCCCAATGCGTTGTTTATGGGCAAGCTCGACGTGGCAAAAACCCTTGAACACCGGGGTGCTGCGGAGGATGCCATAGACACCCTCAAACTGCCGCCGGG
Organism: Cellvibrio sp.; assembly: GCA_021323495.1. Classification (GTDB taxonomy): domain Bacteria; phylum Pseudomonadota; class Gammaproteobacteria; order Pseudomonadales; family Cellvibrionaceae; genus Cellvibrio. The sequence goes on from JAJQJO010000453.1 coordinate 406, forward strand.
CCGCATTGTCGGTTTGGCTTCTGATCCGGCATTGAACCTGATTTATGTATTGGGCGCACCAGTCAAGCCGGACGGTTCGCCTACCCCGGCGACAATCACCCAGCAGGAAGGCTGGCGCCAGCTGCGCACCGGCTGGATCAGCCTGGTGAATTACGATCGCGCCAAAGTCCAGGATGCAGCGCCTATGCATGGCCTCGGCTATTTCGATTTGCCGAATGACCTGGACTCTACCGCGCTGGCGCTGGGCGACCGTCACCTGTACGTTGCCGCTGAAGGCTATAACTTCCCGTTCATTAACACGACTTATGAAAACCAGCGCTGGATTCTGGTGTACGACCGCGAAACCCGGCGCTTGAGCGAGGTCGACGAAGAAAACCAGGCCAAGGATCGCGATATAGTGTACAGCGTGCCTTTACCCATCAGCCGTGCGCCCCGCTCACTGGTGGTGAAGGACGGGTTATTGATTGCCAACGCGGGTGATGAAGGCGTGGTGGTGCTCAGCATCGCTGATCCATTAAAACCAGCGGTGGTAAAAGTTATTCATTCTGCCCTGCACGAAGGGGCCAGTTACCCACTGAGCGTTATCGATATCGCGGTGCTTGAAAACCGCCTGTATGTGACAACGAGCGATAGAAATTATGTATTTGATCTAAGCTTGCCCAGTATTCCGCAACTCGGCGCCCAAGCAATCGCAGCCAATTTGTTCAACGTATCCCAGCCAGCCTTCGGTTTGAGCGCGGCCACGGCAAAACTCAATAGCCTGGCGTTTGGTGTCAGCAGCCTGGAATTGTTGGATGCAGGCAATCCGAACAATATCAAACCCCTTGGGCGCTATGTGGATAATGGCTTCCCATTGCAAGGTGGCCTGGACGCCATCGAGTCGCGCGGAACTATGGTTGCGCAAGTGCGCAGCAAAGGATGCGGAGATAAGGTCTGGCAATATTATTTGCATTTACTCGATACCGGACGCCCGGAGCTGATCGAAGTACTGGATGCGGTGCGCCTGACTGGCTGTGACCGATTTGATGCTCCGGCAGGCTATATTGCGCGTGCGCAACAGCAGCAAGTCATCTCATCGCTATTCACCGATGACGGTCTGGTGGTAACAGCACTGCCAAATAAAACGCAGAGCTTGTTAACCGTTGTGGATACCCTGATACCGGAATTTGTAACCAGCAATCCCACCGCAGGCAGTGTTGGCGTGGCGCGCAACCAGGTCATCAAACTGCAGTTCACACATGCCCTGCAGGCTGCACAGCTGGACAAACAATATTTATCGCTGCTCCGCGATAACAATACCTCTGCCGGAGTGGAAGTTGCATTTACGGCAGCGCTTGATCCGGCCGATGCGAAAACAGTGCTGTTGCGTCCAACGGCGACCCTGGATGCGACTACCCGCTATCGCATTAAGTTGAATACGGCGTTGGGCAGCCGCCGGACCAGGGGTTTGGTGGATCATGAAGTCCACTTCACTACGGCGTCGGGCACCGCGCCGGCTTTGGTCATCAAGGCAGTGACTCCTAGCTTTGTTAACGTGGGTGGGGGCAATATAGAGGTTGATGTTGAAAATACCTCGGCGCCCGCGTTCCTGATCTCCGGTGAAGCGGCGGACATTGTGAGCGCCCGTGAGCTCGGCAATAACATCACCCGTTACACTCTGAAAGTACCTGCTTACTCGCCCGGTGCGGCCACCATTACCGCAGTGGAAAGTGATGGCAGACGCGTCTCCCGTATCGGCGCCGTACAATATGTTGAGCCGTTGTTGCTGGATTCCATTGCACCCAAACTGGGCAGCGCGAATGGTGGAACCCGCGTTACCTTAACCGGTAAAGGGTTCCAGACCGGTGCAGCCCACACCCGTGTCTACGTTGGCGACACCCTGGTTGCGGCGGAAAACACCAAGGTAATCAGCCCCGAAACGCTGGAATTTGTGACTCCCCCGGGCAAATTGGGTCTGGCGGATGTGCGCGTAGAATTGGCTAACGGCCAAACCCGGACGTTGGGAGGCGCCTTTGATTACCAACAGCCGGTCAAAACCAATATCGAGCATACGGGCGGTATTTATCACGATATCGCCATAGACCCATCGGGTACATATTTGTTTGCCGCTGCGGGCTCAAGCGGTGTGATGATTTATCACATCGATTCATCCAAATTTATTTCGGATGCCAAGTGCCCGATCAATCCTGATAACTTGTTGGGCCTGGTCGATTGCAATCGTGATGGCACGGATGACCGCATTGTCTCCCGGGTGGAATTACCCGAGGGCTACCACGCACTAGGTGTAGATGCCTTCTTTGAAAACAATCAGGACCGGTTGT
>JAJQJO010000107.1 GCA_021323495.1 Cellvibrio sp.
GATTCATTTTTATCCGAGCGTTTGACCCACCGCTGGTTGCGAACGCTCGCGCAGCGGGAGCGCTGGACAGATTACCAACAGTTTTACGATAAACGCCTGACCGACCCTGAACTTGCCTGCCTCAATTTGCGCGCGCGTTTGGCAACCGGCGATAAAGCAGCACTCAATGATGTTGCACCGCTTTGGAATATCAATAAAGCCCAATCCAAAGCCTGTGATCCCGTGTTTGCTGAATGGAGAAAAGCGGGATTTATGACATCTGAGCTAATTTGGGAGCGCCACCTGAAGGCCCTCGGTGCAGGTGATAAAGGAATGACAAGCTATTTGGCAAACTTGCTTCCAGCCGCGGATCGTCCTATGGCGACATTACTGCAACAAGTAGATGCCAATCCGCGCCTGTTAAAACAAACCACAAAATTTTCCAGACAATCCCCCAAAATGAAAACCGTCATTTTGTATGGTCTGGAAAAATTAGCGCGCACCGATGCCAAAGATGCGCTGGCGCTCTGGCATCTTTATGATGCGCAACAATTATTCAACGACGACGACAGGGTCAATATCAAATATCAGATTGCGTTGCGTTTGTTGTACCAGGACCATGAAGTCGACGCGGAAAAATTGGTGGCATCAACTCCGAATTTAACGCGCGTTGATTTACTCGAATGGCTGCTCCGTGAATCCCTGCGCAAACAAGACTGGGAGCGCGTCAATGAATGGTTGGCACGCTTGCCAGATGAGGCACGCAGAACTGAACGCTGGCGCTACTGGCAAGCGCGCACTATGGAAGAACTGGAAATCAAGGAAGTAAATGGCGAGACACCTGCCAGCATTTACGCCAGCGTAGCACCCGAGAGAAGTTTTTATGGTTTCCTGGCGTCCGATAAAACCGGAGTAAATTATCACCTGCTCGATCGCCCAATGACGTTTACCGAGGGCCAGGTTAATGCGGTGGAAAATGCACCCGGAATTTTACGTGCGCGCGAATTTTTTGTGCGTGGCGAAATCGGCGCGGCGAATCGCGAATTTTTCTTCACTACACGCCGTATGCCGTTGGAGAACATGGTAATTGCCGGCCGTTTAGCAGAAAAATTAGGCTGGTATCGGAACGGCATACAAGTGATGGCCGAAGCGCAATATTGGGACGATCTGCAAGTACGCTTTCCAATTGTCTACAAGGAACACGTAACCAAAGCCGCACAACAAACCTCGGTAAATCCGCTGTTTATTTTTGCGGTAACCCGCCAGGAAAGTGCGTTTGTACACGATGCGAAATCCCCTGCGGGTGCAGTGGGCTTGATGCAATTGTTACCGGCAACAGCCAAACAAACTGCACAAAAAAATGGTTTGAGTTTCACACCGCAAGATTTAATCATGCCGGAAAAAAATATCGCGCTTGGCAGCCGCTATCTTGATCATTTGCTTGGAGTGTTTGATGGAAACCGCATCCTGGCCGCTGCTGCGTATAACGCCGGGCCAACAAGAGTTAAAAAATGGTTGAATAAAGACAAAGGCGCCCAGCTCCCCTACGATGTCTGGATTGAAACCATTCCTTACAAAGAAACCCGCGGCTACGTGCAAAACGTGCTGTCCTTTTCGGTGATTTATGCCTATCGCCTGGGGCAAGAAACTAATTTCGTAACACCAGCGGAGGCCAATCGCCAATTATAAGCAATGCGATATCGTAAAAAAGCCGCGCTTGATATTCACTAGCGCGGCTTTTTTCTCAGGCTATATTTTAATTGGTCAGGTTTTATTTTTTAAATATTCCCGCAACCGATTTTGCACCACCGTCGCCAATTCGTCAGGCTGGAATTTGGACAAAAATTCATTACAGCCTACCTTTTCTACCATCGCCTTGTTAAAGCTACCGCTGAGCGAGGTATGCAAGACAACATATAAATCAGCCAGGGCCGGGTCTTTGCGTACCTCGGCTGTCAGGCGGTAACCATCCATTTCCGGCATTTCCGCATCGGTTACCAACATTAAAATTTCATCAGTCACTTTGCGGCCAGCGATTGCCCACTGTTGCAACATTGTTAAGGCCTGCAAACCATCCTGTACTGACACTACGTCGATGCCGAGATTTCCCAATGTCTCCTTTACTTGTCTTACTGCCGTAGGCGAGTCTTCTGCAAGCAAGACTTTCAGCTTGCGCTTGCGTGCCTCCGCCACCAGATTGGAATCCAGCACTTCATCGGAAACACTGGTGTTGTAAGGAATTATATCGGCGAGCACTCGCTCGACATCGAGAATTTCCACCAGTTGCTCATCAATTTTGGTAATGGCCGTTAAAAAATGGCTGCGTCCAGTGCCTTTTGGAGGGGGCAGGATTAGCTCCCAGTTCAAGTTTACAATCCTATCGACCGCACCAATTAAAAATGCTTGTACCGAGCGGTTGTACTCCGCAACAATCAGATTGGCATTATCCAAATCTTTCATTGGGTTCATTCCAATCGCTGCGCGCAAATCAATTACCGGAACAGTTTGGCCGCGCAAATGCGTTACCCCACGGATATGCGGATGGCTATGCGGCACATGCCTTAAGGTGGGAACTTTAACGACCTCTTGTACTTTAAAAACATTAATTGCAAACAACTGACGCCCGCCCAACCGAAACATCAAAAGTTCGAGACGGTTTTCACCCACCAGGCGGGTGCGCTGATCAATCGAATCTAATAATTTGGACATACCGCTTCCATCAATTCCGTGGTTTCCATCAGGAAACTTTCAACAAAATACTATGAGTATAGGCAAGGTTTAGGCTGAAGGCAGATATTTCATACACGGTAATAAAAGGGGTTTCTTAAAGAAGCGGTTGTAAGCTGGCTGTTGCCAGCTACACTTTCTATTGCGTTGCACAGATCTCTGGATGCGGATCTTTCCAAACACAACAATTAATCAATCCGTTTATTCTATGACCGATGCCATCCCTCTTCTCGCCCGCCAGCCCATTTTCGATGGCAATATGCAGGTCGTTGCCTATGAGCTTCTCTGTCGCAATAGCGATTTAAAATTTATTACGTCAACGGATGGTGATGCCGCCAGCTCCCAGGTTTTGCTCAACGCATTCACCGAATTATCCATCGAACAAGTTGTTGGCAAGCACAAGGCATATGTTAATTTTACCCGTACATTGCTTGATTCCCCTCCCCCGTTTAATCGCCAAAAACTCGTTATCGAAGTGCTTGAAGGGCAGCAGATTGATGCGTCAATGCTGCACTCTTTGAAACAACTCAGGGAACAGGGATATACCATCGCCCTGGATGATTTTGAGCTGAATGAGGAAAGTGAAAGCCTGGTGGCCTACGCCGATATTATTAAGTTGGATGTGTTGAGCTTATCGCCCGAACAACTTCAATACCATATTAATTACCTGAAACCTTTCGGTATTACCTTGATTGCGGAAAAGGTAGAAACTTACGAGATGTTTGAGCAATGCAAAGCGTTGGGGTTTGATTTGTTTCAAGGTTATTTTCTCGCCAAGCCAAGGGTTATCACCGGGCGAAAGATTTCAGAAAATAAACAATCTGTGTTGCAATTGCTCTCGGCGCTGCATGATCCCAATGTGCCGCTCGAAAAAACCGAACGGATGATTGCACGCGATACACTTTTGAGTTTCAAATTATTGCGTTTGGTAAATTCTGCTGCCTTTGGTTTACACCGCGATGTAGAATCATTACGCCAGGCGATTATGCTGCTCGGGTTGAATAAGTTAAAAAATTGGGTCAACTTATTAGCGTTGTCGAATTTGAGCGGTAAGCCCCACGAACTGAGTATTGCCGCATTGACGCGTGCGCGTATGTGCGAAATGATATCAACTCGACTCAATGAGCGCGGCCGGCCTGATTCTTATTTTACTGTAGGGTTATTGTCGACCCTGGATGCATTCCTCGACACGCCCCTGGAAGAACTATTGCGCAACCTGTCACTGAGCGAAGCACTCAACCAGGCGATGCTGACCCACTCGGGCCCGGAAGGTTTGGTATTACAAGTTGTGCAGGCACATGAACAAGGGCACTGGCAGGATATTGATTGGAACCGCCTGGAAGAATTAGGGCTTACATCCGAAAGCCTGGCAGAAATCTACGTGGATGCGCTGCATTGGGTTGCTGAAACCATGAATAGCCTTGGCATCGCTCCGAGCGAAAAATAATGCAAAAATTTACACTGTAACCCGTGTGAGAAAATTATCTACTTGCATTGAATCGAATGGCCAACCCAGCTCATCAATATGTTGCGGGGATTTCAATACGGGAATTCTTACACCATAACGCTCAATTAATTCATCCGATTCGGCAATATCAACTTCTTCCAATCGCAATGAATAATTATTCAATAATGGCGAAACTATTTCCCTGGCCATCTCACATAAATGACAGCCAGGGGTTGAGTAAAGATAGACAGGTTTCATAACACCACCTCAGAAAAAACGGCAGTGTATCAGCTCGACAACAATCCGTTCACAGAAAAGTTAACCCAGATCCAATGCAAGTATTTCTTCCATAAAGTCGCGGAAGCGTTTGCCTTGCAGCTGATCCACATCTGTCTCGCCAGGAATATTTTCTGCAATGTTAGACAATAGTGATGTTGGTTCGTTGAAGTCCGCCGCAGCGCGATCAAGGCTGGCGAGCAGATCCTTGATAAAGTTGCCCAGCGGTAATAACTGGTCCGCAAGCAACCGGGAATCCGAATCTCCTGGCGCCCGATTGGGTTCAAAGGTTTGGTAAGCCTGGGTCACCTGCTGGATTTCTACCTGTGCCAAATTCAGTGAAAAGCTTCCAATTTGCTCCGCGTCATAACCCATGTTGATTGCCTGATCAAAGGCGGCATCCAGGTTGCCATCAAAGAACTGGCTGGCGAGATCATTTACTTGCCCCAACAAATCATTTATCGCAACCAGTTCCTCCTCGCTCAGTTCCCCCTCGATAGCGAGTGAAAAGGATTGGCTGGAACTGTAGCTCGCATTCAGTGCGCTGACTGAATTATTGCCCCGCCCGGCACGCCCCGCTTCCACCGCCAAGCCTTCGCTCGACGCTGCCTTGATGATGACTTTGTCACCTTCTTTGGTGGTTAGCTCAAAGCTGAATTCACGTGCGCGGCCATATTCATAATTGCCATAGCCTAAATAGCTACTGGTCGCCGGCAGGAAGCCAGGTACATCGAGTTTGGTTAATGCCGGCTTGTTATCCGCTGTTTTTATGACCTCGGCAGGCTGGGTGGATTTGGCTTGGGCGTCTGCTTCCGTTGATTGAATAAATTTGGAGCGCAGCTCATCTACACCTTCCAACACCAAATCATAGGTTTTTCCTATGTCCGCTTTTATCTCGGGAGAGAGAAGGCTCAGGGCTTCAAGTTTTTCACTGGCTTCTGCAAAGCCTTTCTTAAAACCTGCCAAACCGGCCTCCAGGCGCGCCTGTAGTTCTTCTTGCGTAGCCCCTTCTGCCACGTCCAATTGCAAGCGGCGCTCAATGAACCCAAGAATATTACCGGCCACTTTTTCTGCCGTCAGCGGCTCAAAAGTTTCATATTCAGCGCTTGCTGCCTGGCCGCGTGAACTGATTTTTTCGTAGGCCGTAGTCAACGTGCGGTTGACAATCTGCAGTGCAGTTTGCCGGCGGTCTTCCATACTGGAGGAGTCTGGGGTGCTTCCCTGGGCAACCCTGGTTGTATTGCTCTGGGTTGAGGTGCCGGTAATATTGGCCTGTGGAAGCAGGCCGTTATTAACTGCAGTGCCATTAACCGGGGAGTTGTTAACAGAGGGATTATTAAGCGAAGAAATATTCATAAGTTTACCTGTGTGCACAGTATGGGGCTCGAGCATCACAGGTTATCGGCCACATGTTGTAAAGCTTCAATACTTATTTTCGCGTTAAAATCAGTACTGTTATAACTACAACCGCCAGCAATCCAAGGAACATCAACCCGTATTTTCCTTTGTGCTGTACCTCTGGAGCGGGTTTTGGCTGGCTACTGGCTGGGGTGCGATTAGGCGATGAGGCTCTGGTGGGAGCGACGGCTTTTTCGCGCGGACTGGCTTTCGCCTTGGGTTCTACTGTCTCAACTGTCACAGGGACCTTGCGTACCGTCGTTTTGGCCATGTCGTCAGAAGGCCCCATCACGCCAAAGGTGAGTGCGTCAAAACGCAGCTCATCCCCCCGCTTGACCCGTGCTTCAGCGACTCGTTTGCCATTGAGGAAGGTGCCATTGGCCGAATCCAGATCTTTCACGAATAGCATGCCGTCAATAATTTGTAATTGGGCATGGCGACGGGATAAGTGCGCTGCGGCCAGGCAAATATCACATTCGCTGGCTCGGCCAATAACGTTGATATCTTTTAACGGGAACACCCGGTTTGCCAATGCCGAGTGATTTGCCTTTATCGACCAACCTGTCGCTTTGGGGGCACGTAATTGGGTGACATTGGCGGATTCCTCTGCGATAACTTTGGCTTCACGCTTCGGGTCGATCACAATCAGTTCGACCAGGCCAAGGGTTATTTGATCGTCAGGTTTGAGTTCACAGGCCCCGGTAACTGTTTGGCCATTCACAATGATAGGTTGGGTGGGAATAAGATTACGTAAGGTGAGGTGTTCGTTATCAACCAATACTTCCATATGAACATCACTGGCCAAAGGGTCATCAATAACCAGTGCATTGGTGGCTGAACGGCCTATGGTGATCTTGGGTTCTACCAGCCATACCGCATTGTATTTATTATCTTTAAAGCGGATTTTAAGCATAAAATTTGACCTGGGAACAAATATCGAAACGGGCTGTGATAATGCAATAGCCGTCCGGTGATTTCAACACCTCAATCAGCCCGAATGCTTAAGGCAAATAAAGTTTTAGCACACCGCCACCCAAGGGGCCGTCATTAGCGATAGTCATATAACCCTGCCCTTTCCTGGTTTTGTGCAACTCCAATACTTTTCGTGTGAATAATAATCCCAGGCGGGTATTGCCTGAACTAAATGAAACTGCGGTTTGGGGCAGAGGGCCGAGCAGCATATTATCCGGATAGCCCTGTCCATCATCTGCAACGGAAATACACAAAAAACCGTTTTCCTCCGTTGCGCTCACCAGTAAATGCTTACGGCAATAGCGTGCACAATTTACCACCAGATTATTGAGCACTCCACCAATCAACTCACTGTCAAAATACCAAATCAAATCGCTATCGCAATCTACCTGGATTTCTATACCGCGGGATTTTAATAAAGTGTCGTTGCGCGCAATTTGCTCCTCAATAATATCGATTGGATGGTGTTCGTCAATTACCACTACCATGGTGTTCTCATCCATACGGTAGAGCGATAATAATTGTACCAATTCACCATTGATCCGCGCAGCTTCATATTCAAGTGTAGAAAAAAAACGGGCCTGCTCGGCATCTTTAGGCGGCGAGTTTTCCATCATTGCAGATAAGGTATGTAACAACATTCCCAGTGAATTTTTCATGTCATGCACGCTGGAAGCCAATACAAATGAAAAATCGATGGGCATTTGGTCGTGACCTGTATTGCCGGCTTTCTGCTCAGATGAACTCACAATTAACCTCGCTTGTTTTTTTCATAAGTACGCATCACAGTGTTATACACATCGTTTAGTTGGCGATAACGTTGAAATTGTGGATGTTGGGGGGAAATGATGGCACTGGTTTTGGTAAATGTTTGCTGGATTTTATCGCTTACCCCGGTTTCAAAGCGAGTTTTTAATTTATCAATCAGGGCTTGCACATAATTCAATCGCAACCCGACATGGTTAGGCAATTTTTGCAGCGCTGTTTTGAATGCATCTGCCGCTGCGGTAAAATCTTTGGCATTGTAAAAGGCAATTCCTTTTTTATTAATTTCCGCCACCATGAGTTTATTTTTCTCACTGCGCGGTTCGTCCAGCAGGACATCCAGATCTTGTAGCTGCTCTTCGTTATTTGCATATTGATGTAGCAGGTCATTCAAACGCTGCTGGGCCTCATCGGTCTTGCCAAGCAAGCGGAGTGTCCGCACCATCTCAATTTGCACCGGCAATGCGGCTTCTTCTTTGCTATCACCCAGCGCTGCCTGCGCGCTCGACAGTGCCTCTTGTGCCCGTCGTTGATCACCGCTACATACCTGCAATTGGCTTTCCAGCAACAAAGATTCAACCCGGCGCAAATTGGTTTTACCGAATTTCTCTTCCAGATTATTAACACAGGAAATTGCTTCGCGCAGGAACGGTTTGGCCAATTCTTTATCAATTGAAAATAAATCAATCGTGGCCTGCGCAAATAATGAATGAACATCTGCTTTGTCGAAACAGGAATTTTCACCCAGTTTAACCGCACGTTTAAGAGCATTGGCGGCTGTGATCAAATCGTTATTCTGTTGCGCCACATCGCCAAGTGCCTGCTGGCGCAGGATCGATAAGGGGGAAATGTCGGTGGCCTTCTGCAATATATTTTGTAATCCTTCCGAGTCGTTTTGCAGTTTGTATAACTCGGCTTGCAGGTCATAGGCCTTCATACACAGTGGGTTTGCCTGCAATATATTTTCCAGCCATTGCTGAGCACCAATAAAATCGTTTTGTGCCAATTTGGTTTTTACCATGCCCAACTGTGCCCACTCCAGCTCGCGGTTGTCGAGCACTGTGCGATACACCTCTTCCGCCGCCGCTATATCATCGCGCTTGAGATATAACTGGCCGAGTAGTTTATGGCAGGTGTTGGCATGGCGGCTGCCTTTGGCAATCAGCTCCTTACAAAGATCAATTGCCAGCTGTTCAGCGCCCGCTTTTTGTGCAGCAAGCACCGCCTTTAACTCGACACGCTGTTCGATCATGCGGCTGAGGCGTTGGTCGAGGGCCTTGGGGGTAATGGGTTTGGCGAGATAGGCATCAGGCTCATAGTCGTACGCAGCCATGATAATACCTTTGCTGCTTTCGGCCGAGACGAGGATAAACAGGCTGTCGGAACAGGGGTTATCGGTGGTTCGCAGCTCTTCAAGAACCTGCTGGCCACTTTTGCCTTTGCCCAGATTGTTGTCGCACAAAATCAGGTCATAACTGCGGGCCTTACAATAGCGCAGTGCTTCTTCACCACTGGCTGCAGAGTCGGCATTGCCGATCCCCAAATCCATCAACATTTTGTAGAGAGTCCCGCGAAAATTCTCAAAATCATCGATAATCAACGCGTGCATCTTGTAATAGCCAAGATCAGCCATTAGTCCACCTCCATCGGGAAATTAGACTAAGGATAGCCCAGGATTTCTGCCCTGCTCCGGAATTTGTCTGGTTTCACTTTCGCCGTATTTAATTATCACTTCCCTGCTGCGGTTTGCGCCGACGCGATTGGAACAGCCGGTTACCACCGTGCATTTTTGCACTGTGTTTTGCTTCTGCCAGCAGTTGCGATACTTGATGGTGGGTTTTGCAAAACTCCACGTCCGGAGTAACGCAACCTATAGCTAAGGTGAGCGCTCCGAATTTTTGCCGCTCGCCTTTCCGATCGAAACTCCAATAATCGGTACTACCGGCAGGAAGGAGCTGGGCACTCGCGTCAGCAAAACGGGTTAAAATCCGCTCGCATCGAGCCTGCCAATCGGTACTGCACAATACCAAAATAAAATCATCGCCACCCACATGGCCGACGAAATCATTAGGTGTATCGACGCATTCGCATAGAATCCGGCCCAATTGCAAAATAACATCATCACCTGCACTGTAACCAAAGGCATCATTAAATGGTTTGAAATGGTTGATATCGCAATAGGCCACCACAAACTGCTTTTTTCCCAGCAATAAATGATCGATCCATTCATAGAGAGGAACATTGCCTGGCAACTGTGTGAGCGGGTTACTATGGCGCGCAATGCGCAATTTTTCTTCAGTAATCGCGCGCAATAAATCGCGCACCTTACCAACGCCCAGATAGCGATTGTTATCGCACACAATAAAATCCACGCTCAGGTTCTGTTGGGGATCTTCGCTGATCAGTTGGCCAACAGTTTTTAGATCTGCATTCACATCGACAATAATTGA
>JAJQJO010000454.1 GCA_021323495.1 Cellvibrio sp.
TCAATAACTTGGGTCAATATATTGAAGCAATCCTGCGTTATATAATTTAGTTGTTTTTAAAAGCCTGTCTCGCGAACTCTCAGCAATAAGCCTTGGCAGTCACCGTTTCTAGCTGCGAGCTCAAGCTGCGCGAGCTCTCTATCCGTCAATTTTCCCGGACTTGATATTACCGTATGGCTATTGCCTGCCGATAATGCTTCCCATGTGATCCATAAAAGAGTCTGGGGGTTCTGACAATGAATGACACGAATGTAGCGCGTATTAATACCGTAGGACTCCAATAATTCGCGACTGATATTGTGCGGTGCTATCCAGGTAATCCAACGGTCGCTACAAGCATTGCTGAGAAAAGCAATCATCGGAAGTAGCAGGGCAACTTGTTCGGGTGAGTCGCTGGTCAACACCAGCTCGGTGACACCACGGGTTGGTTGTGGACGGGTAGCTAATGGTTGAGGCAACGCTCTGGCGATATTAGTCACGACGAATCACTCCTACACTGAGGCCTTCAATACTGAATTCCTGATCGCGGATATCCACAAGGATGACGTTGAATTCGGGATTTTCTGGCCATAATTCAACCTGTGCTTTATTTCCGGCGCGCTTGTAGCGTTTGACAGTAACTTCCTCGCCAATGCGGGCAACAACTATCTGCCCGTTGCGTACCTGATCCGTTTTATGGACTGCAAGCAAGTCACCATCAAGAATGCCCGCATCTTTCATGCTCATACCATGTACACGCAGGAAAAAATCCGCACTGGGTGAAAAAAAGCTTTGGGGAATATTGCAGTAATCTTCAATATGTTCTTGTGCGAGTATCGGATTACCTGCTGCAACACGACCAATGATCGGAATGCCCGAGTTTATTTCCGGAAGTTTTATGCCACGCGATGCACCGGGGATGATTTCGATTGCACCTTTACGGGCGAGGGCTTTGATATGTTCTTCGGCAGCATTGGCTGACTTAAAGCCTAGAATCCGGGCGATTTCGGCACGCGTCGGTGGATAACCGGTTTCGTCCGCATATTGGCGAATAAGCTGTAGTACCTGTTCCTGGCGCGGTGTTAAGTCAGACATGGTGCACTCCTGAATCTGTTTATTTGTACAGTGGTTGTGATTATATACAGTAATCCAGGTTGTGCAATAGTTTTTCAAACTGCTACTTATTTCACCCTGTCGCCGTAACGGATGCTCTGTAGTTCGCCGCGCGAAAAGTAGAGATGGGTCATGAATTTGCCGCTGCCAGGGTTGTAGGTCCAGATATCAATGTTCTCGCAAGTGGAGATAACCGTATTGTTTTGTACATTGTTGTTGCCGTTTTGTACCCCCTGAGGCTGCGCGGCTATGGCGATCGGTTGGCAGAAGCTGTCGGTCATTACCGGGTCACCACATTTATCGAGCACATCAGCTTTGGTATCGCCAATATGTGCGAGTTTGGTTTTGCAGCGCAATGATTCAGCAAAACCAGGAGCGGAAAGCGTGGCTGAGACTGTTGCCACGACGAACGCGATAACACATTTGTTCATGATTTTTTCCTTTGTTGTGAAGTCATTAACTCTAGTCACTATGACTGAATAGGAAGTGAATCAATTCCCCAGCTTGCCCAATAATTTGTCAAACAGACTGGTGGATAAAATCCGTTTCATAAAACCCACCAGATGGGTGGGAAAAGTGACGTAATAACGAGCCCGTGGCCGTTTGGATTTGAGCGCATGAAGCACGCGTTGGTATACCGCTTCGGGGCCTAACGTGAACGGTGTTGTTGTCTCGGTTTTTTCCAGTCGTTCTATCGCGCTGCGGTAACGGAGTTGATGGCGGCTGTTATTGATATCGATATTGGCAAGCAGTGCTACCAGCGCATTTTTGCGAAATTGGCTTTCAATTGGTCCGGGTTCAATCAGGCTCACATAGACGCCGGTTCCGGCAAGTTCAAGGCGCAGCGTATCGCTAATCCCTTCAAGTGCATATTTGCTGGCATTGTAGGCACCACGTAGACCCATAGCAGCTATGCCGAGCACCGATGAGTTCTGGATAATTCGTCCTTCTCCCTGCGACAACATAATGGGTAATGCCAGGTTGGTCAGTTCGCACCAGCCAAAAAAATTGGTATCAAACTGCTGGCGGAGGGCCTTAATCGGTAAATCTTCCACAGCGCCAGGCTGGCCGTAGGCGCCGTTGTTAAAGAGCGCGTATAGCCGGTTTCCTGTTATTACCATTGCCTGCGCAAATCCCTGTTGGATTGATTCAGGGCTGGCAAGGTCAATTTGCACAGATTCCAATCCCTCGCGTTGTAAGCGCGTTACATCAGATAACGAACGGCAGGAGGCGATCACCTGGTAGCCGGCTTTTTTTAATTCATGGGCGGTGTAATAACCGATACCTGTTGAGGCACCGGTTATAAGAACAGATTTATGCATTGATTATCAGTTTCTGGTTAAAGGTTTTGGTGATTGTGCCGTTAGCTTATAGGGTCGGCGATTGTTTAGTCCGGCCGATAATAGCAAAGCAAAATTCAACAAGCTGTGGTGATTTATGAATTCCTATTCTGCCGTGCAAAGTTATTCCAATGTTAAAGTGCATTCCGGTGTTGAAAGCGCGTCACCCCATCGATTGATCCAAATGTTGTTTGAAGGGGCGCTTGAACGCATCGCCCAAGCCAAAGGCGCTATGGTGCAAAACCAGATCGCACGTAAAGGTGAATTAAT
>JAJQJO010000108.1 GCA_021323495.1 Cellvibrio sp.
TACCTCAACCAAACCGGCGTAACGTTTTTTCGTGCCCAACTCGGAGCCGCGAATAGTGGGCATTAAAAAGCGTAGGTAATTAGTTTCATACTGGATTTCAAGCGCGCTTTTAATATTGAATTCATCGTGCAATGTTGTTCGCCACCAGCTATTTAATTCCTTCGCCAAGCGCGTGCCGATCTTATCGCACTGCTCTGGTGTTTTAGGCGCTTTATCCACACAATTATTTTCCAACCATACAAACAGCGAGTCAGTATCGCCATAAATAACCGAATAACCCTGCTGCTCAATCCATGCGCGGCTGCGCTGGATGATGTCATGGCCGCGCAAGGTAATTGAACTGCATACACGCGGATCAAAAAACCGGCAACCCGTTGAACCCAGCACGCCGTAAAA
Source organism: Cellvibrio sp. (assembly GCA_021323495.1). GTDB lineage: Bacteria > Pseudomonadota > Gammaproteobacteria > Pseudomonadales > Cellvibrionaceae > Cellvibrio. The sequence continues at coordinate 397 of JAJQJO010000108.1, forward strand.
CGAATTCATAATAATTTTGATCGCGTGGGAAAGGGGGGCATTTTTATGTTGTTTGGCGCGGTCGCGTGCAGCGGAAAGCTGTTCGATCACCGTGGGCAGGATATGGCCTTCGCGCGCAAAATAGGCTTCATTAAAACCGGCAACAGTTTCTTCTTCATTAAGTTGGTGGTGTTGCGCTAACCAAAAAGCACAGGGGTCGATTAAAAAGGTGCGGATAATACTGGGATACAGGCTTTTAAAATCCAGTACCAATACATTATCGTAAATACCCGGGCGCGAATTCATCACATAACCGCCGGGGCTAATCACATCGGATTCAAACTCACCAAGGTTCGGTGCTATATAACCGCGCCGGTGCAAACGCGGCAAATATAGATATTCAAATGCAGCGACCGATCCGCCGATGCGATCCAGCAACAATCCGGTTAATTGGCTGCGTTCCATTGCAAACGCTAGCAATTCTTGCTGCACAAAAATTTTCCATACCAATTCGCAATCGTGCAGGTTATATTCGGCTAGCGCTAATTTATCGTTTTTGAACAGGCGGGTAATATCATCACCGCGATCACTACCGGTAATGAGTTTGCTTTCCCCCAACAATTCCTGGGAAATATTTTGCAGCGAATAACTTTGGAATTGGTGGTTCGCCGCTTTAAGCAATTCAATACCATCGAGCGCCACACGGCCCGGAATTACCACAAAACTGCGCCCGCCATCCCCCTCTTCATGACGCCAATGTATGGACTGGCTGGCGCGCCCTAATTGCAATTCTATCTTCAAGCGCTGGCAAATATTTTCCAGCACTAACAAATCAAACTGCACCAGATTCCAACCGATCAGAATATCGGGATCGACGTGTTGTAAAAATACAAAAAATTGTTGCAGGCAGGATTTTTCATCGCGGCAAAAAATCACCAGCTCCGTATTCGTCCCCTCACCCACCATAAAAACCCGATTGCCCGCTTCGCACCAGACACCAATTGAATAAAGTTGTTTCGCATCCATCGAAGTTTCAATATCGAGCGAGAGCATGCGCAATGCGGGGCGCCAGAGTGATTGTTCATCAGCAAGAGGGACAATACGGGGATTGATCAGTGGCTGTTGCATCGATACAACTTGGCCAGGCAAATCAAATTGCGCAGCGGCGGTGATAAAACGCTCCATCAAATAGCGTTCTGGAGGGCGAATATCGCTCTCCCAAAACTGGATATCATTCTGCTTGAAAATATCCTGTGCATCGCGCGCACTGCGGTGGCTTTTAAAATAAAGCGCGTTCACCGGTTTATTCAGGAAGGTTTTCAATTCGACTTCCGCTATACGCCACTGGCGCAACCGGCTGATTAACGGCTGGATCTGCGCTGCCTGTTCACGCAGTACAAAAAACACCACTTCCTGACCGGTAACCTGGGTCCAGCAACTCCCCTGCTCCGTCGCCCACCATAAATCGAGCGCAACGCCCTCACGGGTATCGCGCCATTGGCGGGTTAATAAAAAGGCATTGGTCATAGCGGCACTGGAGCTGGTTAATTAACCAGTATTATCCAGTAAAAGTTGGCGATGATGCAATTGAGTTATCTCATCTATACTCAACTAGCCACGCGAATACCTTGCTCCTACTAAATTATATAACGAGATGATTTATTGATGATAAGGCCAAAATCCTACGCAACCCCGCGATTGCTAGCGGTGCTCATTACTATCGTCGTCATCGCTACCCACCAGTATCTACCACCCAAAATCCTAGCGCTTTACCCGGACACCGAACGCCTCTCCTGGATCTATAGTCCGCACAGTGAGGGCGCTGAGCCCACCGACTGGATTGACCGGAGCATCAACCATTTCCGCTGTAATTACGCTCCCGGAGACGCTTATTCCTGCGGATGGTCACTCAACCTGGGGCCAGACAGGACGACGGGAATTGACCTTTCGGCTTACGATGGTTTAAACATTTTTATTCACTACAAAGGCAATGCGCCCAGGATTCGTTTATCCCTGCGAGATTTCGACCCAAGCTTCAGCGATATCGAAAAATACGACACCACCAGCAAGGTAATGTCTACCGCAATACGCACCTCCGATTTGAATCAACCGGTTTATGTGCAACTGAGTGAATTCAGTGTTGCGGAGTGGTGGGTTACGGAATTCGACATCGCAAGGCAGTACTCAGCTCCTTCCATGAACAATGCAATTGCCCTGGGCCTTGATTTTAATGTTTACAGCAATAATGAAATCCGGGTCGAAAAAATTGAAGCTGTCGGCCAGTGGATAAAAAAAGAGACGCTGTATTTCAGCATAATTTCTTTTTGGATGATGCTGATTGTGACTGAAGTGCTTGGGCGGTTTTATTTCATCTATAAACAGACCAAAGCCGATGCGCAGAGGATTAATAATTTAGTCAGCGAATACAAAAAACTGGAAGTCGAAAAACAACAATTTGAAGCACTATCCACCACCGATGTCCTGACCGGGGTTATGAACCGCGCCGGGGTGCAGCAATTCCTGCAACGTTTATTTGAAAGCAACTTTAGCCGCAACCAAATGGGAGTTATGCTGTTCGACATTGATTATTTTAAAAAAATCAACGACAGTTTTGGGCATGACGCGGGCGATCAAGTGCTCAGTGAAATTGCCAGGATCATCAATGAACAAGTCCGCCACACCGACATTTTTGGCCGCTGGGGCGGCGAGGAATTTATTTTGATTTGTTCACAAATTTCCGAGGAACGCTTGATCACTTTGGCAGACAAACTCAGGGAAGTCATTGAACAGCACGGATTTGTTATCGATGGACAACCAATCAAGGTGACTGTAAGTATTGGCGCAACCAAAGTGAACGCCACTGAAACTTTTGAAACCGTCTTTAAGCGCGCGGATAGAGCTCTCTACAATGCCAAAAACAACGGCCGTAACCAGGTACAATTTGCACAACCATAATAATGCCCTTAAACAAAAAGAATGCCTTTAAACAAAAAATGCAGCGTTTTTCAGGATGGCCGCTGAAATATTCAAAATGCCAAACCCCTTGTGTTTGCTACACCGTAAAAACAACAACTCACTTAAGCGTCGGCATTATAAATTCTGCGGCTACATCCCCTTCCGGCCAACGGGTGGTAATGGCTTTGCGGCGGGTATAAAAACGCACCCCTTCCATACCATGCATATGATTCGCGCCGAATAGTGAGCGTTTCCAACCACCGAATGAATGAAAGGCCATAGGCACGGGGATGGGAACATTTACACCGACCATCCCCACCTGTATTTCGTGGGTAAATTTGCGCGCGACAGCGCCGCTGCGGGTAAAGATGGCAACGCCGTTACCAAATTCGTGGGCATTGATGAGTGCGACGGCGCTGTTGTAATCCGGCACGCGCACGACACATAAGACCGGGCCAAAAATTTCGTCGCGATAAATTTTCATCTCACTCGTGACATGATCAAACAAACAGCCACCTAAAAAGTAACCATCCTCACCGCCGGTCACTTTTATTCCCCGACCATCGATCACCAGGGTTGCGCCTTCACTTTGGCCCAACGCGACATAGTCAGTCACTCTTTTGCAGTGTTCGCGACTAATCAGCGGCCCCATATCCAGCCCTGCTTGTGCACCATTACCAATCCTGAGACTGCGCACTTTCAGTGCAAGTTGTTCGACCAACGCGTCAGCAATATCGCCCACGGCGACCGCAACCGAGATTGCCATGCAACGTTCGCCTGCCGAACCATAGGCCGCACCCATAAGCGCGCTTACCGCAGTATCGAGATCCGCATCGGGCATTACCACCAAATGATTTTTCGCTCCCCCCAAGGCTTGTACACGCTTGCCGGAGGCCGAGCCCTGGCGATATATAGCTTCAGCAATCGGCGTCGATCCGACAAAACTCACCGCCTGGATATCAGGGTGAACCAGCAAGGCTTGCACCGCCTCTTTATCGCCATTGACCACACTAAAAACACCATTGGGTAAACCTGCTTCCTTCAACCACTCGGCGATCAAAAGCGATGCAGATGGATTTTTTTCCGAGGGTTTCAGCACAAAACAATTACCGCAGGCGATAGCGACAGGCCACATCCACATGGGTACCATCGCCGGAAAATTAAATGGCGTAATACCGGCCACCACACCCAGTGGCTGGTTAAGTGTGTAGGCATCCACTGCGCTGCCCACTTGCTCAGTGAAATCGCCCTTTAATAAATGCGGAATGCCACAGGCAAATTCGACCACTTCAATACCGCGAATAATTTCGCCTTTCGCATCGTCCATTACTTTGCCGTGCTCGCGCGTAATAGCGGCGGCCAGCTCGTCGATGCGCGCTTCGATAATGGTTTTAAATTTAAATAAAATGCGCGCGCGATTAAGTGGTGTCGTCGCCTGCCAAGCTGCAAATGCCTGCTTCGCCGCTGTAATAGCGGCATCCACCACCTCAGCATCGGCTAGTGCAACATCAGCAATATGCTCACCTGTGGCAGGATTAAAAACCGGTGCCGTACGCGCACCAGATGCGGTGTTTTTCCCTGCAATAAAGTGATTAATTTTATACACGCATTATCCCCTTGGTAAGACGGCTTGTAAGACGAAGGTTAAGTACATTTAACAACTCACTAAAATCTTTATAGCACGCCATGGCAACCTTGCCCGGTAGTGTTAATGTTAAATTCGACCGACTTATTAATTCTCATGCACAAACTAGCCCAGTTATTGCAAGGCAATAAAATAGCGTCGATAAAATGTGATTGGATTGTTAACACCTACCCATAATCAACTTAACGCGGATTACTAATAAATCAGCGAAATCAGGATCAACCTCTGATACTGGACTAAGATTAGATTGGGATTAGATCAATAAAAAGGCGATCGACATGGGCTTGTCATGGCAACAGCTGTACGTTAATCCGCAAGGTTTGGAGAAAGTTTGATATGACTAAAGAACGAACTATCCAGGGCCGAGGCATCGACCACATTCGCTTAACCTCGCACGCGATAGAAATGCCATTCAATGCACCCAAAATTAATTGGTTTGCCACACAACCCAGCGAGCGCGGCCCGGTGATTGGCACCATTTCGGATAAACAACAGCGCAACTGCATCGGCAGCCACGGTGGCAGTTACACCATTTACCGCGCACTCTCGATTGCCAGCGGAAAATATCCTGCCAACCATAAACCCGATCTGCACAACACCCAGCCCACTGATTTAATCAAGCCGCAACCGTCATGGTTTGAACCGGGGAAAATTATTTCACTCGACCCATGGGGCGCGCACATAGTCGATGCGTTTGGCGATTATCTGGAAAAAGGTTACAACATTCAGCCCAGCATCGCCGTAACCCAGGCCTATTTAAAATTGCCGGAAATTTACGACGCGATCAGTAAGGGGCGTTTGCACATCGACGGTAAATTTATTAATGCGGCAGGCGATCTCAAAGTCACTAAAGTCGCGATTGATCCTGTGTGGCACTTACCGAGCATCGCCGCACGTATTGGTTTGGATGAAGGTAGCCTGCGCAAAATTTTATTCCGTGAAACCGGCGGCATGTTTCCAGAATTAGTAACTCGCTCCGATTTAAAAGTGTTATTGCCGCCCATCGGCAGTACCACGGCTTATATTTTTGGCGATGTCAGTGATTTATCCAATCCCGACATAGAACTCACTTGTCGCGTACACGATGAATGCAATGGCTCTGATGTGTTTGGTTCCGACATTTGCACCTGCCGCCCTTACCTCACGCACGGCATAGAAGAGGCAGTAAGAACGGCGCAAAAAGGCGGAGTCGGTTTAGTGGTGTATTACCGCAAAGAAGGTCGCGCACTGGGCGAAGTGACCAAATTTTTAGTGTACAACGCGCGTAAGCGCCAATTGGGTGGCGACAGCGCCGCCACCTATTTTGCTCGCACCGAATGTGTGGCCGGCGTGCAAGACGCGCGCTTCCAGGAATTAATGCCCGACGTTCTACATTATTTTGGTATTCGTAAAATTCACAATTTACATTCCATGAGTAACATGAAATACGATGCTATTACCAAGAGCGGCATAGAAGTCGTTAACCGCTTAAGTATCCCCGATTATTTAATTCCCGACGATGCACAGGTAGAAATAGAGGCAAAAAAAGCCGCCGGTTATTTTACCAGGGATACAATACGAACCGGTGACGCTCTGGAACGGATTAAAGGCAGGGACCTGGATCTATGAATGAATTGACCAGTTTTATATTAAGCCCGAACGGCATTCGCACCCGCGCGCAACAAATTTATCAACTCGCACTGGAAGGCAGAACCCATTTTGAAATTCACGAGCATAAGCTGACAGACGTTAGCGATTTTGTGCTGCAAGTGATTGCAGAAAATTATCCCGATAAAAATGTGCCCTACCATTCGCGCTGGCGCCATTATGAAGTGGGCAACCAAAGCCAACTTAAACAGCTCCGCGCTATAGAACAGCCACTCACACCGATTGAGCGCGCCAAACTCGGGTTGGATTTAATTTTACCTTCCGTATTAGTGGATGCAGGTGCGGGGCCGGACTGGCAATACAGCTCCAGCAATTCCGTAACCGTCGGTCGCTCCGAAGGATTAGGTCTCGCCAGCCTGGATATGTTTTTAGCGGGTGACCTTTCCCATAACAAAGAGGCTCATAACAAAAAGTCTCATAACAAAGAGTCGCACCGGAAAAAAGTTGAGACTACTGCTGCCGGGTTAAAAGCCGTCAGCGTAGAAAGTTTTAGCGAACACTTTAATGTCAGCAACAATAACCCACTCCTGGGTGTTGAAGGCCGCGTGCAATTATTGCGCAGCCTGGGCGAGGCGATACTCGCGCAGCCGAGCATATTCCCCAACCAGCGCCCCGGCGATTTGGTGGATTATGTAGTAACGCATTACCAATACACGCCCACCGCCAGCCAAATCTTAACTATGGTCATTACTTTTTTAGGCAATATCTGGCCGGGTCGTTTAATGTTGGATGGCACTAATCTTGGCGATACCTGGGCCTATCCCCCACTTAGAGAAGGCCCGCGGGGTGAAGACGCCCGAAGTTATGTGCCCTTCCATAAATTAAGCCAATGGATTAGTTATTCCGTTATTGAAACACTGGCCAATAACGGTTTTACCGTAACCGGTGTTGAAGAGCTTACGGGCCTCGCCGAATATCGCAATGGCGGTTTGATGTTGGATTCAGGTTTGATTAGCCTGCGCAACCCCGCCAATGCCGACACATTATGGACACCGGGAAGCGAGATTATTATTGAATGGCGCGCGCTAACCATTTGCTTGCTCGATAAGATTGCTGAACAAATTGTGCAGTCACTCAACACCACTGCCGCACAATTCCCGTTAGCCAAAGTATTGGAAGGCGGCACCTGGGCTGCTGGCCGCAAACTCGCATTACAGAAGCGCAATAATTTAACACCACCGTTAAATATTAAGAGCGATGCAACGGTTTTTTAATTGCACCCTGACAAAAAAATAAACATTTTTTAACGCACGCTGATTCAATCAGCCAAGGAATAAAAATGCCCGTTACGCTTATCGATAATCCTTTGATGCAACATAAGTTGGCATCACTGCGCAATGAAAATACACCAGCGGATTCGTTTCGCCGAGTGATGGCACAAATGAGCGTGCAAATTTTTTACGAAGCCGCACGCGATTTACCCTTTGCAGCCCAAACGATTCAAACTCCGTTTGCCAGCACCGAGGTTAACCGCATCAGCAAAAGTGTGGTGTTAATTCCGGTCATGCGCGCAGGGCTCGGCATGTCTGAGGCCATCGTGAATTTATGGCCGGATGCTGCGGTAGGCCATATTGGAATTTATCGCGATAAGTTTATTCAAAACACGGTGGAATATTATTTTAAAATGCCCAAAGGCGTGGCGAATGCTGCTGTTTTTGTGCTCGATCCGATTGTTGCCACAGGTGACACTGCGATTGCTACTATCGACCGATTAAAAGAAATAGGCTGCAGTGATATTCATTATTTATCGCTGTTAACCTCACAGCAAGGCGCGGAGGTTTTGATGGAAACACACCCGGACGTAAAACTGTTTGCAGTCTCCACCAGTGACAGTATCAATGAAGAAGGTTATCTCACACCCGGGTTAGGCGATGTCGGTTCGCGCTATTACAACACGCTGTAAAAAGAGAATATTGAATTTCATCTGGGTGTGCCAAATATACGATCCCCCGCATCACCCAGGCCCGGAATAATATATCCCTTTTCATTTAAATACTGATCGATAGCGGCCACATAAATCTCAACATCCGGGTGTCTGGTTTGCACTTTTTCAATGCCTTCGGGGGCGGCCACCAAAAATAGGCCAATAATTTTTTTGCAGCCTTTTTTCTTTAATAAATCGATTGTCGCCAATGCCGTTCCGCCCGTTGCCAACATAGGGTCAACAATCAAGGCGGTGCGAATGTCCACATCCTTAACAACCTTATCAAAATACGCGACTGGCTCAAGCGTTTCTTCATTGCGGTACAAGCCCACAACACTCACCTTGGCATTGGGGATAATGCGCATCACTCCATCCAACATACCCAAGCCTGCACGCAAAATTGGCACTATGGTGATTTTCTTGCCCTTAATTTGCACTATGGGTGACTGGTAATTATTCCAGTCAGTCACTGTTGTTGCTTCGGTGGGCAAATCACGTGTGGCTTCATAGGTAAGTAAATTACCTATCTCGCTCGCTAACTCCCGAAAATCTTTACAGCTTATGCTCACATCCCGCATTAAACCAATTTTATGTTGCACCAGCGGGTGAGTAATTTGATGGACAGCCATAATTAATCCCTATAAAAGTGGATAAATTTTTATAAAACTTAAAAGCCGATGTGCCAATCACTTTAATTCAGGATCATCAGCACACTCATTTTTTATGCAAATACTCGACCAAGTAAAGCTTCGTTTGTAATGGCCCTAGAAATAGGATTGTTCGCACAGATAATGCGCACATTAAGATTAGATGATTTTCGCCTACGAGGAGTTAAAAGTTTATTAGCGGTAGATGGTTTCAATCAGGTGAAAACCAAATTGCGTTTTAAAAAGCAATCATTAGAAGAACAGAGAGTAGCTCCATAACATTGCGCTACCGAAACAATATGGCTATTGAATTATGCGTTACATTGACTCACGCTGGGATTAATAGCACGTAGGTTGCTGGTGAGCTTGCGAACCGCAACATTCACAATGGCAAATGGCATATTTTGTGAGCACGTAAAACTAATTGATTGCACACTTGTTTTGGTTTTGGTGGTTGCGGATGTATGGTCATGTTGCGGTTCGTTCCTCACCAGCAACCTACGGACACTTATCCGACTTCAAGCGACTTGCATTGCGAAGCGCATTCTACACGCAGTAATTAAAGACTATCGCAGAATCAGGTGCTAGCTGGAGTTACAACTTATTAGGGTACGGGTGTAAGGGCGGGCGAAATGGAAAAAGGCGACTAATGTCGCCTTTGGGAGGATTCGTCTTATGCGATAGGGGAAACTATCACTTCAACACACGGCTCGAACTCGCCGGATGCCAAGGCTCAGGCACATAACGCGTGCGTGCCAGGGTTTTGTAATATTCCAGATC
>JAJQJO010000455.1 GCA_021323495.1 Cellvibrio sp.
ACCCGGTGGCGACAATTCGGCGATGGATGGCTACGCATTGCGCGCGGAAGATTGCGCCGGAAACTTGCATTTGATTGGCCAATCGCTGGCGGGCCATCCGTTTACGGGGCAGGTCGGACCGGGGCAAGCGGTGCGGATCATGACTGGTGCACTAATTCCAGCGGGAGCGGACGCCGTTGTCATGCAGGAAAATGTCCAGCGTGACGGCGATCAACTCGCACTAACGCAAGCAACTCAAGCAGGCGAAAACATCCGTCGGGCAGGTGAAGATATTAAAAAGGGCAATCAAGTGATAGCCGCAGGGCACCGTTTGACTGCATTGGATATTGGTTTACTCGCTTCACTCGGGTTGGCGCAGGTGAACGTAATGCGTCGCCTGCGTATTGCCCTCCTCACGACTGGCGATGAATTGTTACCTGCTGGAGCTAAACCAGAAGCAGGAAAAATTTATGATAGCAATCGCCCACTTTTGGCTGCATTGTTAACGCGGCTTCCAGTCGAAGTGTCAGACATGGAAATAATCAAAGATGACCCCTCTGCACTGCGCAGCGCGCTTACCCAAGCAATGGATTGGGCCGATGTGATTATTTCCACTGGCGGTGTTTCAGTCGGGGATGCCGATTACACTAAAGAGGTGCTGGCAGAAATGGGTGAAATAGATTTTTGGAGAATTGCGATGAAGCCGGGCAAGCCATTTGCTTTTGGTCGCGTGGGGCAAGGCTGGTTTTTTGGGTTGCCGGGCAATCCGGTTTCTACTGCGGTGACTTATCATCAATTGGTTGTACCAGGCCTGCGCCATCTGGCGGGTGAGATAGTACCAGCCCAACAAACCTTGACTGCTGTCGCTGGTCAGACGTTAAAAAAACAACCAGGGCGCACTGATTTCCAACGCGGCATACTTGTTAACAGCAACGGTATAAATACTGTGGTCAGTGCAGGTATGCAGAGCTCGGGAGTGTTAAGTGCTATGGCCAAGGCAAATTGTTATATTCGCCTTGAAGCAGAACGCGGCTCAGTGGAGATCGGGGAAATAGTTACGGTAATTCCGTTCGATCAATTCATACATTAATTTTTATTTAATCGCGTCAATTTATTACCCCGTTGCACATCCATGGCAATAACCGCAGCGTCCCTGGATGGCACGGGGCGTAAACACCATTAACGACGTGTAAGCAAATAACCTACTACCAATCCAATACCTGCACCTGCACCTATCGCGGTCCAAGGCTGCTCATGCACGTAGTTATCTGCACTCACTGCAGTTTTGCGCGCGCGATCCGCAATAGTTCCGCCTAATTCCTCTACAGAACGTCTTGCGGTCGAAATACGCTGCTCCAGTTTAACTTTTGCTTTGTTCAGTTCTTCACCAGTGAGATTATTGGTAGCCTTCATTAAGTCATCGACGTCAGATACAAAATTGCGGAACTCTCGCGCCATATTTGACAAGGCCGCTTCTACTTGAAGCCTGGATTGTTGGCTATTTGCTGGATTGCTTGTTAAAAGAGACATAGTTAATTCCTGTTGCGAGTAGTTAAGGGTAGATACATTAAGCTGTAATGGATTCCTGAATTACAGCGATCAAATTTGATCACCATATCTCCGAACCACTACACCTAGATTAGTCCTGGCGTCTCCCAACTTCTGTTCGCCAGCGTACGAAAATAAACAATTCATACACTGGCATTTTTCACGCAACTATCGCATCCAAATCAGGACGCTCAATAAATCGATGCTGCGCAATGGCATTAACAAAGCGCTGCACAAAAACAGCCGATTCCGAACCCGGTGGAGCAATAATAACTCCCGGGCCTTTAAAGCTATCAGACAAAATTGACGATCGCGCTGCGCGCGTAATTAGCATTCCGCCTTCATCACTCGCCGCTATCGCTTTTCCATGCTTGTATGCCTCTTTCACAAACAATATTGCATTTGCATTTTTGCACAGGGCTTCCAGGCTGGCATAACCGCCAGGGATAAATACCGCATCGAACATCACTGATCCGACCGTAAGCAAGCTGTAATCAATATGAAAACGGCGGCCATGTTTACAAGTGACTTCTCCAAGCTGTGGAGCGATAACTTTTACCCTTGCGCCGCTGGTAATGAGACTTTCACGCAACGTGAGAAAACGTTCACTTTCAAAGCCATCAGCGACTAGCACCGCGACATAGCGTCCGGTAATAAAATCCTTGCGCGAATTCGCTGTACTCAGTGCAGGTTCGGTCACAGGGACATCAGTGTACGGCAGATCTTGGGTATTTTCCGGTGGGGCTGGCAACTCCATTCCCAGTCCGCGCGCAACACGTTGTGCAAACTGGAAATCTATCCTGATTAAGTGGGAGAGCATCCGCACACGTATTGCCGGCACGCTGACTTTGGCCAAGGCGAAACGAAAAGCCGCAACAATATGATTTTGCTCCCAGGCAGATTGGCTACGCCAGAAAAGCGCCGCTTGTGAATAATGATCATTAAACAAAACACCACCACGAGACATTTTTTCGGTGCGATTGACGCTTGCAATACCCAAGTCAATGCCCGGCACCAAATGTCCTGAATGGAAGGCAACAGAATCTGACTCAGCAGAATAATTTTCAGGATTGCGGTTCAATACCAGCTTGCCAATAATACGCACCGGCACCAGCGATTCGGGAATCAATTTGGTAGGATCAAGTAAATCAAAATGAAA
>JAJQJO010000109.1 GCA_021323495.1 Cellvibrio sp.
CGCAGTGGGAATCAGGTTAACATAGCTTTCCTGAATTAATTCACCGCCCTCGGGCAGCCATTGCAATGCCCAACTTACCGCTTCTGTCTGGCCGCTAAAATCGCCGACAAACGGATGTTCGGGTAAGGTCAACCATTCCTGGGTTGCACCTGCGAGATAATCTTTTAAACCATCCTCGTAATACCATTCATCTTTTTCACCGGTTTGTTCATCCAAAAACGTAACAGATAAACCGGGACACAACACTGCTTTTGCGCGCAATACATGGCGCATACGACTGACAGAAAATTTATTGGAATCAAAATAGGTTGGATTCGGCAAAAAATGAACGCTCGTTCCCGTTTGGCGCTTGGGACAAGTATCGATAATTTCCAGATCGCTGGCCTTATCACCATTGGCAAAGCCCATCTGGTATACATTGCCATCGCGCTTTACGGTGACAATTAATTTTTCTGACAGCGCGTTGACAACCGATACGCCCACGCCGTGCAAACCACCCGAGAATTGATAGTTTTTGTTGGAAAATTTACCGCCTGCGTGAAGCGTACATAGAATCACTTCTACCCCAGGCTTGCCTTGCTCGGGGTGGATGTCCACCGGCATGCCACGGCCATCGTCGATCACCGTGATTGATTGGTCTTTATGCAAAATAACATTGATGGTTTTTGCATGGCCCGCGAGCGCCTCATCCACCGAGTTATCAATAATTTCCTGCGCGAGATGGTTGGGGCGCGTAGTTTCGGTGTACATGCCGGGACGCTTTTTAACCGGGTCTAATCCCGTAAGTACTTCAATATCTTCTGCGGAATAATTTGCCATCTTGTTTTCTATTTACCGAGTAGTTAAAAAAAGGCCGGGTGTTTTAAAAATATTATGCAATCATCCAGGTAGCGTTCAAAACCTTGAAAGGAGTGATCCCCCCCCTCTTCTATCAATTGCTTGCACCCGTGGTATTTCTCCAGGGCCTGCCGGTAGTCCAGGGTCTCATCGCCTGTTTGGACCAACAGCCAATAGTTGTGTGGGCGCATTACTGGCACATCCACTGCAATGATTTCGTCGATGTGCCGGGCGCTTAAACGGTAGCTATCATCCGTGTGATAACTTTTCAGGTCAACCTCTAAATAAGCGGGCATAAATTCCTGCGGGCGCACTGCCGGATTAATAAGCACTGCACGCAAATCATATTTTTCTGCCAACCAGGTCGCCCAAAAACCGCCCAGTGAACTGCCCATCAGATAAACAGACCCAGGCAATAGACGCTCAACCAGGGATTCCAATAACTGTTGTGCCTGCGCTGGATAGGGTGGCAGTTGCGGACAGTGGAATTCAATATCAGGATGATGCACCGCCAACCATTGTTTGGTTTGCTGTGCTTTGAATGAAAAGGGGGAGCTGAGAAAACCGTGGATATACAGCAGTGCAGCCATGGACGATCAATAACCCGCCGATTTGTAATCAATCACATATTGCTTGTTGGTCACACGCGCTATACCGGTAACAAAAGCACCGTCGTTATCAAGCTCGAACCAACGATAGCCAGGCATTTGTGTGTCGACTGTAAAATCATCACACAAGGGTTTGAATTGCACACAAGTAGACGGTGTCGCAACCAGGGTGACGCCTTTACGCTGTTGCTGGAAGTCTTGATGCACATGCCCCCAGGTAATAATTTTTACTTGTGGATGCTCATCAATCAATTGGAAAAAGGCATCGGCATTACGCACAACGTATTGGTCAATCCAAATACTACCTACCGGTACTGGTTGGTGGTGCAAGGAAACAATGATGTGTTTATCGGGATGGCTTTCCAGGACATGTGCGAGAAAATCCAGCTCGCTCGCTGCAAGCTGGCCATACACCTGGCCGGAGACACTGGAATCCAGTAATACCAATATCCAGTTACCCAAGGTGACCAGACGCCCTTGAATGCCAAGGGAGTCTTGCAGGGATGCCATGATCTCAGCCGAGTCATGATTGCCTGCGAGCCAACTTAATGGCTGGGAAAAGTAACGACGAATAGAATGTGCGAAACGCTGGTAGCAATCGACATGACCAGCACTGGCAACATCACCAGTACACACCATATGATCAAAACGCGGCTCCGCCTGCTGGATAAGCTGAAGCACATCCTCAAGGCTCTGGTCGGTATTTAACCCCAAAAGGGTTTCGCTCTGCTGCGGCCCCAAATGGCAATCGGTTATCTGAATCAGACGCACTGGCGGCTCTCGTCCCTCGATAGTCGGGTTCTGTGTTGGTTAACAGACTGAATTCCACTCGCAATGACGCGTGGACTTAAGTGTCAAAATGGATAAGTTTCAATCGCAACGATATACGCTAATTGTGCTTTACGCCACCCTGAGATTGTGGAAAAAACCGCATTTATGGGCAAGAAGTGTAAATTTTGTGAAAGAGTTAAGAATTGCTGCAAACAAGTTTTAAAAGTGCAGAAACAGGCCTGGCATGACCCTGGCTCTCGTCTAGAGAGCGAAAAAGTATACAAAACGGAAAAATCACTCGAAACAGAAAGTCGCATCCAAACTGTGCCCGTGCTCCAGACATACAGATAGCCACTCACCAAGAAACCGGTTGAGCTGGTATTTTTCATCACTCTGGTACATGGATTGGTTGGGATATTCATAGCGTGGACGCAACCGTTTATGCCCTTCCCATGCAAGGACCTCGGCCAGTTTGGCATCGTGATACATACGCAGGGTCAACTTGGGCATCGCCAGCCAAGTGGAGCTTGTCCCCATCGCGGCGCGGCTTAATTCCAATGTGGTGGTATAGGGTGAGCGCTCGATAATACGCAATGAATGCAGCCAATGCTGCTCTCCACGCGCCACCATAAAACGAAACTCGTCTTGCTGTTGAGCAGACTTATCCCGTTGGTTATTAGTGAGTAATTTGGTTAGACGGGCGTAGTTGGTTTCGCATTCAGCCAGCTGTAACGGCAAATCCACCTTATAACGCTCTTTATAAGTAACGTAGGGAGGTTGGGCTTTGGCAGCACGCAATGTGAACATAAAGGCCTTAAAAAATTGCCAGAAAAGGCAGCCAAAAAATTAATGGTATGGAAATGAACCGACACAGTAGCTGTTACTTAAATGTCCGACACTGGAAGTGTTAGCCAGACTTGAGGTTAAGTCAATGGTTGCAAAAAATTATTCATCCCCGACTGATTCCGCGCGCAAACGTGCGCGATTCATTTGCAGCCATTGCAAACAGATCAGTGCGGCAGCGTTATTAAATGCACCGTTTAACAACTCTGCGAACACGTCGTTTGCGGCCAGAATATGGACGCGAATATCTTCCCCCTCTTCTGGTAAACCGTAAATACCCCCCGCCTGATTCAGGTCGCACAATCCACAAAATAAATGCAATTTTTCATCGCAGCCACCGGGGCTGGACAAATAATTACAGATATATTCCATTGCATAGGGCGTTACGTTCGCCTCTTCAATAAGTTCGCGGCGTGCAACGTCTTCCGGAGATTCTCCCTCCTCCAGCATGCCTGCCACAACTTCAAAGCACCAGGGGCCATTAGGCTCATTGAGTGCACCTATACGAAATTGTTCGACCATACCAATCAAGTCAAGCTTTGGATCATAAAGCACCACGGCAACAGCTTCGCCGCGCACAAACAACTCACGACCAATTTCCTTGCCCCAGCCACCATTGAACAATTTATGGCGAAGAAATACTTTTTCCACACGAAAAAAGCGTTTATACATTTCTTCCCGACGAATGATATCTACATCGGCGCGGGTAAATTCCGGTTTTTTGATCATATAAAAGTCTTTGATTATTTAAAGCGGATGATTCCTCCAGCCCCCTTTGAAAAAGGGACTGGGGAAAGTTAAACCTTGTGATAAATCTCCGCACCTTTTTCCAAAAACTCTTTGGATTTTTGTTTCATTTCCGCTTCAACGTCAATCATCCTGATTACCTGGTCATCGCCGATTGCAGAAATATCAGTGCCGTTTTTGGCCGCGTAATCGCGCACTTCCTGGGTAATTTTCATGGAGCAAAATTTCGGTCCGCACATGGAACAAAAATGCGCTACTTTTGCCGAATCTTTTGGCAATGTCTCATCGTGATAGGAACGTGCAGTATCCGGATCAAGCCCCAAATTAAATTGATCTTCCCAGCGGAATTCAAACCGTGCTTTTGAAAGCGCATTATCACGCAATTGCGCCCCTGGATGACCTTTTGCCAAATCCGCTGCATGCGCCGCAATTTTGTAAGTGATAATACCTTCTTTCACATCGTCTTTATTTGGCAGCCCCAAATGCTCTTTCGGTGTTACATAGCACAGCATAGCGCATCCATACCAGCCAATCATGGCGGCTCCGATACCAGAGGTAATGTGATCGTAACCCGGTGCAATATCGGTGGTTAATGGACCAAGGGTATAGAAAGGCGCTTCGTCGCAAACCTCTAATTGCTTTTCCATATTTTCTTTAATCATATGCATGGGTACATGACCCGGACCTTCGATCATGCACTGCACATCATGTTTCCAGGCGATTTTGGTTAGCTCGCCCAAGGTTTCCAATTCACCAAATTGCGCTTCGTCGTTTGCGTCGGCAATCGAACCGGGACGCAGGCCATCACCCAACGAAAAACTTACATCGTAAGCTTTCATGATTTCGCAAATTTCATCGAAATGAGTGTAGAGGAAATTTTCCTTGTGATGCGCCAGACACCACTTGGCCATAATTGAACCGCCGCGCGATACAATTCCCGTCACACGTTTAGCCGTAAGGGGAACATAACGCAGTAATACGCCAGCGTGAATGGTGAAATAATCCACACCTTGTTCGGCTTGCTCAATCAACGTATCGCGGAAAATTTCCCAGGTAAGATTTTCAGCAACACCATCTACTTTTTCAAGTGCCTGATAAATTGGTACAGTGCCGATAGGTACGTGAGAGTTGCGAATAATCCACTCGCGGGTTTCATGGATATTTTTGCCGGTCGACAAATCCATTACAGTGTCAGCACCCCAACGCGCACCCCAGGTTAGTTTCTCCACCTCTTCTTCAATGGAAGATCCCAGTGCTGAGTTGCCGATGTTGCCGTTAATTTTCACCAGGAAATTACGGCCGATGATCATTGGCTCCAATTCTGGATGGTTGATATTGGCAGGGATAATCGCGCGACCGCGGGCCACTTCATCGCGCACAAATTCCGGCGTGATTTCGTCGGGAATACTTGCACCAAAACTCATGCCTGCATGTTGCTGTTTGAGTACGCCCAGTTCGCGCGCTTGCGCCAGCGCCATATTTTCGCGAATGGCGATATATTCCATCTCCGGCGTAACCATGCCACGTTTTGCATAATGCATTTGCGATACGTTCATGCCTGCTTTGGCACGACGCGGTTTGCGCGTGAGATTAAAACGCAGGTGCGCCAGTTTTGGATCATTCAAGCGTGCGTTGGTGAATTCTGAATGGCTGTCTTCCAATATTTCAGTGTCATTGCGCTCTTCAATCCAGGCCGTGCGAACATCCCCCAAGCCGGTACGCAAGTCAATTTTCACATTGGGGTCAGTGTAGGGGCCAGAAGTGTCGTACACGCGCACCGGTGGATTTTTTTCGCCACCGAAATCAGTAGGCGTATCTGCGAGGGTAATTTCACGCATAGGTACTTGAATATCCGCGCGCGAACCCTGCACATAAATTTTTTGCGAGCCGGTAAAGGGCTGCACCGAGGCCTTATCGACCTCAGCAGTTTGGCTGAGAATTTTTTCGACGCTGGTATTCATAATATCCTCTGTTTTTAAAACCCTGGGGGTTTGATTCTTCAAACCCGATTTATAAAATTCCGGTATCCAATTCAGGGCACGATAAATTGCGCCCCATCCAACTAAGGATAAAAATTATAAAAATGATGTACCGGACCGGAGCCCTGCCCTATCGTTAATTTTTCGGAATGCACTAAAGCCTGATGTAAATATTCTTTTGCCTGTTTGACCGAATCACTGAGCGATAACTTTTTTGCAAGGCCAGCCGCAATTGCCGAAGCTAATGTGCAGCCCGTTCCGTGCGTATTGCTGGTTTGCAACCGCGGCGCTGAAAAAATTTCTACACCAGTAGCGGTGATTAATAGATCAGTCGCTTTTTCACCGTCGGTATGACCACCTTTCATAAGTACTGCGCGTGCACCCAACGCAAGAATTTTTTTGCCCTGCAATTGCGTCTGCTCAAGGTTGCTTGCCGCTGTTGTACCCAATAACACCGCCGCCTCATGCAAATTAGGCGTAATCAGGGTGGCGAGCGGCATCAGTTTGTCGATCAGGGTTTGGATCGCATCTTCCGCCAATAAACGGTCACCGCTCGTGGCTACCATCACCGGGTCGAGCACAAAAGGAATGTGCGGATAAGCGCGTAAAGAATCGGCAACCGCAGCGATAATATCGGCGGTCGCCAGCATCCCGCTTTTAATTGCGCCCACATTTATATCACTCAGGACTGAATGGATTTGCAGCTGTACAAACGTGGGAGGGATGGGCAAGACACCTTGAACACCGAGCGTATTTTGTGCAGTCAATGACGCAATCGCACTACAGCCAAAAACCCCCAACGCGGAAAACGTTTTTAGATCGGCCTGGATACCTGCACCGCCACCACTGTCGCTGCCGGCAATTGTGAGTGCAATCGGGGTTTGAGTTAATGAAGTCATTCATTTTCCGCTGAAGAGAAAAGGCGCGGAAAGAGAGGTATGCCGTAAGCATTTTATCGAAGCTCTCGTTCCCTACGCCGGTACTAACCGGATCAGGTCTGCGGGTATATCTCAGCCTTATTGCCCGCATACCGCCAGCAAAAAGCACCCCGACAAGAAAAACGGCAGTCTATTGGAGTTAGGAGAGAGAGTAAAGCGCGGGCACGGGCTTGCTGCGTCCGCTGGTGTTTGGAGGCATGGGCGCAGCCAAGTCTGGCGGGGGCTCGAAAAGACTCGGGCGCAGTAAACTGCGCCCTTCCGGAAATGACTATTCTGATTTGGTTTCTTGTGACTTCAATAAGCCCAGCTTGCCAGCCAACAGGGCCGTGGTCGGTGCTTGCAACAAGATAGTTCCGAGAATAAAGATAAACGTAATCGCCCCTACAACATCGATACCCGGAACCTTCATGCCAGCCAGGATACCTACCAGCGCAGCAGGAATGACCCCCGTTTCACGGGTCCAACTCATAAACACCAACTCTTTCCAGGTCCACTTGGCGCGGCGATCTGGCGCAGCGCAGATAAATACAGTCACTGGACGAGCGATGAAAACGAACACCAGCAAGAGCGCGATACCAACACCCAGATATTCTTTCAACAAATGGAAATCTACTTGTGAACCGAGCAGGATAAAAATAAACATGCGCATTAACAATGCGGTGTTACCCACGTAGTCTTCGAGATACTCATGCTCGTGGTGGTCCAGCGGCAGGTTGAACGATTCTTTGTTGCCAATCATCACTCCACAGGTAAATACCGCCATAAAACCGGATGCGTGAATGGCATCAGCCAGCAGGAATACGGTGATCACCGCCAGGATAATTACAAATGGTGTGACTTCACGGAAAATACCAAAGCTATTATGTGCCATCAAAAAGGCAGCGCTGTATCCAACAACCGCGCCTAACACCAGACCCATACCGGCCTCCCAAGCCAGGTCTTTTATTGAGTGGGATATGCTAAACCCTTCGCCGGTTCCCATTACATAGGCAACAACAGCAAAGGTCGCAATAGCACCCATGGCATCATTCAAGGCCGATTCACTCATCACCGTTTGGGATACGCGGTCTTTAATCGGAACTTGCTTAAAGATAGGTACCAGGGTTGCCGGATCAGTTGATGCAGTCAGAGCACCCAAAACCAGCGCGACCGCTAACGGAATACCCATCCAGACACCGGCAACCGTCGTGATAGCGCCAGTAATAAGTACACCAACGGTGGCCATTACCAACAATGAAATCCAGATTTCTTTTAATACCGCGAAGCGTAACGTCGCCCCACCTTCAAACAACAAGTAACATGCACCTATAGTGAGGATAAGTTGGTTCATGGTGGAATCAGCAGCGACATGCAAGACGCCGCCAATGGTTGGCCCCAATCCAATACCAATCAGGAGAAATAACACGATATCGGGGACTTTAATTTTTTTGGCGATAACTCCGCCCAATAGCCCGGTGAAAATAATAATCCCGACATACATAAGGTCGAGCTTGGCAATATCTAATGACGACATGGTGACTCCAAGGTTAAAGTTAAAAAATGTAAAGCTGAAAATGGGACGCATGCTGCCAGTGAAACAACAAGATCACTATAAATTGCGTGTAAATTCCTGATTCACATCTACAACGAACAGCAAAAACTAAAAAAGCCGGTAGTTACTCCCGGCTTTTTAACAATTAAAATATGGCCCCGAAACTAACAGGGTCAGGTCTAGCCAAAAACGGCTTTGCCCAAGGTGAAGGCCACTAAATAACCACAGCTGTACGCCACAAATACCAAAGGGGTGTAGCGCAAGAAAGCGCCAAAGGTCAGCCCTTTCACCTTGCTCATTGCGATAATGCCAGCGGCTGAACCAATTGCGAGCAATGAACCACCGACGCCAACGCCATAGGTCAATGCCAGCCATTCGGGGGTTTGCAACACAGGCTCGGACTTCAACAATGCTGCGGTCAACGGCACGTTATCAATCAAAGCCGAGAACAAACCCATCAAGTAATTAGCGTACTGCGGTGCGATTTGCGCATAGAAATCGGTGAGTAAATCGAGAGTACCGATTTCTTTTAACATACCGACCAGCAGCAAAATCCCGAGGAAGAACAATAGGGTTTCGTATTCAATCTGACGCACATATTCAAGGATACGAATCTCATCGGGGTCCATATCCATAAAATGGCCGATAAAAAACATTATCGATAAGCCGACCAGGAACGTGAGCACTGGCGGCACATGGAAGAAAAAGTTAAATAGCATGGTGCAAACAATAGTGCTGAAGAAAGTGCCGACGATTGCCCAGTCCATACCAGTAAAGGTGCGCACATTTTTTTCAGTAGTCACATGACCAGACACACCAGGGAACATCAAACCTGCCAATACCATTACTCCCACAATCGCCGGAACCCAGAGCAATAACAGCTGCGGCATGGTGACGTGGCCGGACAGGAAAATCATAAGCGTTGTAACATCGCCAGTAATCAGGGCAACACCGCCGGAGTTAACCGCGAACACCACCAATACTGCAAGTTTGATACGTGTACGTTGATCCACATCGAACGCATGGACCAGCCCCAAGGTTACCAGCGTAGCCGTAACGTTGTCGCACACCATCGATAAAGTCATTGCAAAGAGAGCCACCATGATCATCAAACTGCGGGTGCTCATCTGAGCCGGGCATAGACGCTGCACCACTGATTGCACTATCCCCTTGGCATTGAGGTAAGCAACAAAGGTCATAGTGGCCATAAGGAACAGCCAGAGGGTCGCGATTTCTAACAGGTTATGATTGAGTTTTTCCAACATCACTTCCTGTTGCTCAGGACCGCCGGAGAACATAAACATGACTAACCAGGAAAGGCTGCCAAAAAACAGAGTGGTTTTGGCTTTATTAATATGGATAACTTCCTCAAATATCACCCCCAGCAGAGCGACTACTGCAAACGCTATCAAGACAAGTTCCAATGGCATTGGCATATACGAACCTTATATAGGTGATGAAAAATTGTGTGGGGACAATAGACCGGGCACATTTATATAAGTAGCGCAGCCGGCACGCAGAAGTGAAAGCAAGGAAAACGTCTTCGAACTCGCCAATGTCCAATTGGCGCGCATGATAAAAGTTGCACTGCAATGAAGCAATCAAACACTGCCAGAATAGCTGATTAAATCGACAACTTGCTGCGATCCTCCCCTCTCACGCTAAAATTCAGG
>JAJQJO010000110.1 GCA_021323495.1 Cellvibrio sp.
GGTTTTAACAGGATCCGGTCGGGAATCCCCACTTTGCCAATATCGTGCAGAGGGGCCGATTTAAACAGAACTTCAATGGTTTTATCGTCATTGAGAAAATGGGCAAAGCGCGGATTGAACCGCAATTTTTCAGCTAATGCTTTTACATAACGCTGGGTGCGACGGATGTGGTTGCCGGTTTCGTTATCGCGCGTCTCGGCGAGCGATGCCATCGCATTGATAGTGACATCCTGGATCGCCATGATTTCCGCGGTCCGTTTGTTAACTTCGGATGCGAGAAATGTATTTTTATCCTTCAGGAAATCCTGCATGCGTTTAATCGCCAGATGCGTTTCAACCCGCGCGAGCACAATCGGCGGAGAGATGGGTTTGGTAATGTAATCCGAAGCCCCTAGTTCAAAGCCGTGGGTCTCATCAACCACTTCGGTTTTTGCAGTCAGGAAAATAATCGGGATATCACGGGTTTTGGTATCTGCTTTTAACCGGCGGCATACTTCGTAGCCATCCATTTCCGGCATCATAATATCGAGCAAGATTAAATCCGGCGGCGTTTCCGATTGGGCAATTTTAAGGGCGCGCTCACCACTGTTGGCAACTTTCACACGGTAGTTGTCTTTGAGCAATCCGCTCATTAGCGTTAAATTATCCGGAGTATCATCTACTACTAAAATAATTGCCTTTTCAGTGAACACAATTGCTTCAGCCATTTTTCAATCCCTCTTGGTGTTTTGTAAAATCAATAAACATTCCCACTAAACCGCCCGGTTGGCCATCGTCGAGACGAAAGCCGGATACGCAATACAAGGTTTGATGTAATTCTCCATCAGCAAAGGGAATCAGCATTTCCCGCTGCACTTCAGCCATTTCCGCAATGACCCGTTCGTCCTCTTGCTGATACGCGGTACGGTCATCAAGGGGCAAATAATCAAGATCAAGGACTTTTTTGCCAATCAGGAACTCCCGTTTTATATCGAAGGTTTTTTCATAGGCGCGGTTAAAACCGAGGAAGCGGCAATCAGGGCCTTTGTAAAATATCGGATAGGGAATATTGTCAATTAATGCTTGTTGGAGCGATGCCTGGTGACGCAGGGATTCTTCCGATGCTTGCTGCCGCCGGAATTCCAGTTCAAGTGCTTGCCGCTGTTCTATCATTTCGATAATGACGGCGGTAGTTGCGGTAAACTCCGCCAACATTTTTTCTTGTTTAGCGGTAAGCATATTGAACGAAGCCAGTTCCAATACACCTACCAATTTCTCATTCAATACCAATGGATGCAGCAAAATAACCTTGGGGACGGCCGCACCGCCGCCCGATGCAATGTGAATGTAATCTGCCGGTGGTTGGTTAATTTGCAGAGCTTTTTCTTCAAGGGCACATTGCCCCACCAAGCTTTCCCCGTAGGGCACTATTTTCCCCAGTTCACTAATAGCAACACCGTAACCACCTACAAGTTTCAATTGCTGCCGGGTATTGTCCGCCACATAGAATAGTCCAAACCCGATACCAAAAAGCTGGCTGGCGTGATGCATAAATGTTTGCACCAGTTCGGTATAGCCTTGGGCATGACGCAACTCCGCGGTAACTTTTGCGATCAGTGCGCGCTCTTCGGCAGCGGCGACAATATTTTCCTGGGCTTTGGTACGCGCTTCATTTTCGCCGGCCAGGGAAGCATTAAGACGCCTGGTTCGATTGACGAGTTGCTGTATAGCAAACCCCATCAAGGACGCGATAAATACAATAATGCCCGCGATTTTCAGTTTGCGTGATTCCGGCAACCATAGTTCGGAATCTTCCATTAGTACCACTAACCATGGACCGCCAGAGTCATTCCAATCAATGGCGACCTGTTCTGCAATAAAACGTTTTCCCTCTAATTCGATAAAATGTCGGGATGGATCAAAATCCAATTCCGCAGGACGCTCCCGCTCAAAACGTAGCCCGAATTGTTGGCGGGCGCGGATTTCCTGCAAGCGTTCCTCATCAAGGGGAGGTGTTACCCTTAATTGCCACTCGGGGCGCGTAGCGGCAAACACAACGCCTTGTGGTGAGATTAATAGCGCTTCGCCGCCCACCTCCTTCAGAAGATTACTCAGGGGTTTCTCGGCCGATATTTTGATCGCGACAACGCCGATAATGGCGGAGTGTTTTTCGCTGGTCGCATAGATGGGTGCAGCAATAAACAAACCGCGCGTATCCGAATTGGTTCCTATCGCCAGGTAAACACTTTCCTGGCCTTTAATCGCCAATTGGAAGTAGGGACGAAACGCTACACTCGATCCAGTGGATTTTTTTCCATCCGTATCATTGGCGATAATCAAACCCTGCCTGTCGATCACGTACATGCCTTCAAAATCAAATTGTTTGCGGGCAATTTGCAAGCGATGCAATACTTCAGCAGTATCCAACCCGGTCTCACCCGCGGCTGCGCGCTTGATCAGGGGTTCGTTCAGCCCCAATAACGAAGCCACCCCTATCGCCCGGTTACGCATGGCGGGAATGGAAAGATAATCCTGCAATTTTTCCAATTTGATATGGAGTTCAGTGCGTCCCCGGGCATCGGAATAATTTTGCAATACGCTAACAACAAGCAAACTCAACAGCAAACCAAGAATCACGCATACCAGTAACGGAGCGCCTGGAAATTTGTACAACCCCTTGAACAGCATTTTCAGGTTTTTCATGGGGCGCCTCTATTCGCTGTATCAATATTTTCAGTATTAATAACGGAAGCAAAAGCGGCGTGTTCTTTTACAATCGATAATGCTTTTTCAAAATCAAAATTTCCGACGGCTTTTTCAATACGTCCAAAAATCGGCGTTTCAAACACAGAGCGAATGACACCGGCGTTTTCTGCAAAAAAATCGCAGGCCTCACTGTCATCGGCTGCAAGCAATTCAACCAGTTTTTTCACTACCGGTTTAACCAAATTCGCGTCATAGCTGGCAACCGCGGCTTCTGTTTTGGCAGGCAGCGCTGCCTCAATCTTACCAAGCAATATATAGAGTGCTTCTTCAAATACAGTAAGCTTACTTTCGATAAATTCGCGCCCGGCACCTGAGTGGCATAATTGTTCCAGCTCCTCCGCCTGGTGCTGTAATCGGGTAGCGCCTATATTTCCATTTACCGCTTTGGCGGTGTGTGCCAGGCGTTCAGCGGTAGTCATATCGTTATTCGCCAGGGCCTGGCGCAACTCGGTTGGAATGGCCGCTTGGCTCTCCAGATATTTACCTAACATGGATAGATAGGCAGGAACTTTACCCAACACACGTTTCAAACCCAGCTGAACATCCACACCATCAATCACCGGCGCTTTTGTTCCAACTCCTGTTTCAATTGTTGCTTGTATTTTATTAACGTTATTTTGTACGGCCTGTTTGGTGATGGAGGTACGCGGTTTTATCCACTTCAATAATGCACGATATAATTCATCAGGATCGATTGGCTTGGCGACATGATCATTCATTCCTGCGGCGAGGCAGCGCTCCTTGTCCTGCGTCATCGCATTGGCAGTCATAGCGATTACCGGCAAACTTTCCCACGCGGGATTTTTGCGAATTTCATAGGTTGCACTTACACCATCCATCACCGGCATTTGCATGTCCATCAAAACCACGTCGTAAATATTTTTTTTCAGCAAAGCCAGGGTTTCCTCGCCGTTATTGGCAATGGTGACCTCAAAGCCGGCATCAGTCAGTAAACCCATTGCCACTTCCTGATTTAACTCATTGTCTTCCGCTACTAAAATTGAAGCGCCTTTTATAGTCGAGAGATCTTCCTCGTTGTTAGTGATCCCCTGGTCTTGCACGCGTGCGTCTTCGAATTTCCCACCCAGTATCCGCACCACGGAATCAAATAAAATGGATGGGTTTACCGGTTTTATAATGACATCATCAAGCCCCGCCGATTCAGCTGCTTGCAAAACCTCTTCACGGCCATAGGCAGTCACCATCACCAGATGCGGTGTTGCCTGTAGCCCCAATGCATTAATTGCCTGCGCTGTTTCGATGCCATCCATGCCGGGCATGCGCCAATCCAGGAACACAATTTCATAGGACTCCCCCGCTTGGGCAGCCTGCTGCACAGCGGTAATCGCCTCATGCCCACTGCTAGCCTCATCAACACTGAACGACATTTTGCTTAACAATACATTCAACACACCGCGCGCCATATCATGGTCATCTACCACCAGCACGCGTTTGTTTCTAAGCATCGGTTCCAGTAATAAATTTTTGGTTTGTGTTTCAGTTTTTTCCAATCGGGCGGTAAACCAGAAAGTACTGCCTTTACCAAAAACACTTTCCACCCCCACATCGCCGTTCATCAGTTGCGCGAGCTGCTTGGAAATTGCCAGGCCCAGCCCGGTTCCACCGTATTTGCGGCTGGTGGACATATCCGCTTGCTGGAATGATTGAAACAACCGGGATTGCTGTTCATCGGTCAGGCCAATACCGGTGTCGCGTACGCTGAAATGGAGCAAGGCATCCTGATCATTTTGTTCGAGTACTTTTACAGCTACGACTATCTCACCCTGCTCGGTAAACTTGACGGCGTTGTTGGCGTAATTGATAAGGATTTGTCCGATACGCAGTGAGTCGCCGTTCAAATAACGGGGCACGTTATTTTCAATATTGAAAATCAGTTCCAGTCCTTTTGCGCTGGTTTTTTCTGACAATAAATTGGCGACGTTGTCCAGCACTTTATCCAGTTCAAAATCGGTGTGTTCGATGGTGAGCTTGCCTGCTTCAATTTTGGAAAAGTCGAGAATGTCATTGATGATGCCGAGTAGATGTTGCCCTGAGCCCTGGATTTTTTTGACGTAATCGCGCTGGCGCAAGGTGAGTTCAGTTTTTAATACCAGATGGGACATACCAATAATGGCATTCATGGGCGTGCGGATTTCGTGACTCATATTCGCCAGGAAATCCGATTTCATACGCGTGGCGTCTTCGGCAATTTCCTTGGCTTTTTGCAAGTTTTGCTCGGCTTGGCGGGCGATTGTTACATCCAGGGTGACTCCGTACATATCGGTAGCTTCACCGGCGGCGTTGCGCACGATATGCCCCATGGCGTGGATCCACACAACTTCACCATCGAGAGGGCGCTTGTAGGCATAGGTGGCATCGTAACGCGGGACAGTCCCTTCGATCGCTGCGGTGAAATTGGCCAAACTCGCCTCTGCGGCAGCTGCATCACCCAGTTTGACGTTAACAAACCACTCATCCATAAGATGGTAACGCCAGTCTGCGCGAGGTGGATCGCCAAAAATAGTTGCAGCGCGTTCAGAGGAATTGTAGTAACCGTCGCTATCCTTAATCGGCACATGCCAATAACCGGACTGGGTAAGTTCCATCGCCTGGTCGCTGAGGAAGTTAGCCAATTGCAATTGTTTTTGGACTGCGATCCGGTCGCTGATATCGCGGATGGATGCACAGGCGCAAAGGCCGCGTCCACCTAAATCCGGCAATAAACTGAGCCCGATTTCAATGGGAAACTCGCTGCCGTCCTTGCGTACTCCTTTGAGATCTTGCCCTGCCCCCATTGCACGGCTGCCACCGGCGGCCATAAACCCGGCGCGGTGCTGCGCATGCGCAGCCTGGATTCCGGTCGGGACCAATTGATCCACACTCTGACCCATTAGCTCCCCCTGGGCATATCCAAAGAGCACCTCTGCTTTGGGATTACACAGGATAATGGTGCCCTGTTCATTGGCCACCAACATACCGTCAGGTGCTGTTTCCACGATACCGCGATACCAGGCCTCGGTTTGCATCAGCTCGGCTTGCTGGGCTTCCATCTCCACCGATTGCTCTTCCAACTGTGCCGCTTGTTTTTCCATGCGCAACGCTTGTTCCTGGGTTTCGCTGAGCAGCGTCCGGGTGTGCAAACTGCGCTCGAGCAATTCCATACTCATTCCCAGGATCGGCATCAATGCGTCCAACAAATCCATTTCGCGTTTACCAAAAGGTTGGAATGAGGCCAGCTCCAACACCCCCAGTAACCGTTCATTGTGGAGGATCGGCAAGATGGCGATGACGCGCGGCAAGCTTTCGCCCAGCCCTGAATTAATGGTGATGTAATCGGCGGGTGGATCAATCAACGTGATTGGGGTTTTTTCCAGGGCACATTGCCCCACTAGCCCTTCACCTATGGCAAAGCGTTGTTTAAGTTGTTTTCGCTCGCGATAGCCAAATCCGCCCAGCAGGTGTAGCCCCTCCTCCTCATTGACATAAAACACACCATGCCCAGCGCCCACCAGTGGGCAAAGGGTGGAGAGGACCTTGCGGGACAATTCGGAAAAACTGTCGACCTGCTGTAACTGTGTGGCAATGTCGGCCAGGTGGGTTTTGCCCCAGCGCTGGAATTCCATCGTCCGGTAAACATCTTGCAGTTGCTCGATGCCGCGCGCGATAACACCCACTTCGTTGGGATAATCGGTCAGCGGAATTGCGTCATTGACATTGCCCCTTGCGAGATTATCAATAGCATTACGCAGGCGATCTGAAGGCCGTTTTATGGAGCGGCCAATCAACACCCCCACAATCGACCCAAATAATAATCCTCCGATCATTAGCCCCAGTTTGAGCCGTTGGGTATCACGGCTATGTACGGCCATAGCGTCAGCCGTTTCCTGGGCACCCGCTTCTATAATTTCTGCCATTTGGCTTAATGATTGGTCGGCTACATCGCCCACTTGGCTAAAGCGGGAACTGGAAATAAACGCGATCACTTTGCTTTGGTGTTCTACGTTTTCGTCCATCAAGGTAATGGCATAATTCACATTGCGTTTGTATTGGTCGAATTCCAGCTCGAACGCATCCAGCAACCGTTTTACCCGCTCCCGGTAAATACTTTTGCGGGCCTCATCCAACTCTTTTTCCAGGTTGAGGATCGCTTGGTCGAGGTGGGTTTTGGCTTCACTTCGCTCTGCCGGGCTGGGGGCGAGGACAAACTGGCGAAGGGTTCGTCCGATCAAAATCAAATTGATGTTGGTTTCCTTGATATGGGAAATGCCCAACAATTCCCGCTGGTAAAGTTCGGATGCCTGACGGCTCATTTCCCGCACAACAAAGATGGAATTGATCCCCAGCAACAACATGGTTAATAACAAAGCGCTAAACCCGACCAGCAGCTTGCTTACCAAGCTTTGCTTTTCAAGTGAAGTCCAGAATTGCTTCATGCTGCTGCATCCTTTTGGCTAAACAAGTTTGTTTATTTCGATTTTAATTTGCGACGATACACGCGGTGAAAATGGTCCAGCGGTGAAAATAAGGTAGCTCCGATCAGTCCGATTGTTTCTGCTTGCCCAAGAAACAACAGCCCTCCCGGATTTAAAAAATCGTGGAAATTCCCGATCAACTTATCCTGCAATTCACTCTTCATATAGATGAGCAAATTACGGCAGCTGATTGCATCTACCTTTTCCGGCAGATGACAACCGACAACATCCTCATGGTGAAAATGACAGACCTGGCGGATTCGGGGTTTAACACTGAAGTCAGGGCCGTTGCGATCAAAATAACGATCCAGTATATCCTGCTCGGTATCGCGAAATGCCGCCTGTAAATAACGCCCCTGTTCGGCTACCGCTATTGCTTGCCCATTTAAATCACTGCCACGAATGCTGATAGTGAAATCTGAAAAACGGCTTCCCAATATTTCCGCCAGAAGTATTGCCCAACTATAGCACTCTTCTCCGGAAGCGCAGCCGGGCACCCAGATACGGATAGAATCACCCGGCACCTTGGGCTGCAGCAATTCATTTACATACTGTTTTAATACCGCAAAGGATTCGCTATCGCGAAAAAAAAATGAAAGGGATATAAGAAATTGATGCTGCAATTTGCATAGCTCGTCAGGATATTTTCGGGTATACGTTTGATAATCCTGCATTGACGCGATTTTCAACATTGACATCCGCCGATGGAGCCGTCGCACCAAGGTTTCTTCTTTGTAATTGGAAAAGTCATTTCCGGTTACCGCTACAACTGCCTGCAGCAATTGTTTAAAAATATCCGCATCGCCTAACGGCAACGACCGGTTCGATTGAATTGCGGTTGTGGTGGAGCGTGCAGGTATTTGCGGTTGGGCTAGCAATTGTTGAGCGCCGTTATCGAGCGCTCGTGCGATCTGTTCCGGCAACAGGATTTCATCCGCAAGCCTGGCAGCAATCACCGCACCCGGCATCCCTTGTAATTGGCATGACTCCGGACTCTGGACAATAACTTTTCCTCCCTGGGCCTTGATAGCGCGGGCGCCGGACACCCCGTCACTCCCCGCCCCGGACAAAATGATACCGACCCCTTGTTTCCGGGCACTCAGGGCGATTGAACTAAACAACGCATTTACGGAGGGATTGGAAATTTGGTCGGCGGTGATCGGCAGTAGTTGTATACGCCCTTCATGGACGACACCGGTCACGCAGGGCGGGATTAAAAAAACCTGGTCCACAACTAGCACATCATTGTGTGTTGCCAATACCACAGGAAGCGCTGAATGGCGTTTTAGCAACCGCAACAGCAATTCAATGTGGTCATCATTTTTACCCATGTGCTGGGCAATGATATAAACACTTTGTTTATCTGGTTTAAGCATGGGCAGGAAGTGCGCGAAAGCTTCAAGCCCTCCCGCCGATGCCCCAATCCCGACCATACGAAAACCGGTTCGTTTATTTGACATATTTGCCGGATTGCATCCGGATCCATTAGCAAAAAATAAAACACCTGGGCGAACAATTAAAAAGATTAGCGACGGAAACCTATAGGAGTGTAGCTCCAAAAAAAACCGCGGTAGAGCTATTGCTCTACCGCGGTTTGTTTAACATCCCTTACCAGCCCTGGTTATTTGTCCCTACTTTATTGAAGAACGAGCTGGGCGCTCCCCCCGCATCCAATGGCCCCGATTTGGAACCGGATACTTTTACTCCATCGAAGTTCACCTGGCCACGTCCGCCACCATCCAACACTTCAATACCGTAAGTACCGGCATTGACAATATTGATATTGCGCAAGGTCACGTTGCGCAACACAGCTGCATCGGCACCGGCCAATACTTCCGCAGAGAACTTCTCGCCTGCCGGGACATAGGCAGTACCAAAGCCGCGGAACTCAATACCGGAATACATAGGTTCAATGATGTCGATATTTTCCACCAGGATATCGTTGACATCCCCTTCGCGCAGATAGAACTTCAACGCACCGTGTTTCCATACATTGCCGTTCTCGAAGAACATGGGGCCACCCGCACGGATCAAATCTATGTTTCTGAACGTTGTTAACCCGGGTCCAAATGGATAGGACGAAAATTCATTGTCGATCAGGATACCCGGGTAGGTAAGTACATCTTCACACTTGAGGTTCTCGAATAGATTGTCATAACCACCGTAGGCAGCGTAACAGTTCGCGCGCC
This sequence comes from Cellvibrio sp., assembly GCA_021323495.1. Classification (GTDB taxonomy): domain Bacteria; phylum Pseudomonadota; class Gammaproteobacteria; order Pseudomonadales; family Cellvibrionaceae; genus Cellvibrio. The sequence goes on from JAJQJO010000110.1 coordinate 9,407, forward strand.
AGGGCATTTGCACCGTCAGGTTGCGGAACACGTTGCCGTGGCCGATTCCCTGGTCAGGAGCATTGCGCGCTTCCGGTTTGATAAAGTTTGGCCCGGCGTTCACGGTTTTATCACGCACCCAATGCGTCCATCTGATCGACCAGACTACCGCAGCATCATCACCGGTGTTACGGAAGTGCGAGTTTTCCACCACACTGTTTGAAGTACCATTATCGAGGTTCACACCGTCTGCATAGGTATTGCGGATGCGGACATGGCGAATAGTCAGGTTCTCGGTTGGTTGGGTTTGGTATGGTGGGTCATTGCCTACCCAAATCGCGCCCACTACGTGTTCGATCCACACATTCTCGATAATCGATCCGTTACCCATTGGGCCAGCAAAACCTTTTTGCACACCCTGGGTTTCTTCCGCGCGAGCTTTGGATTCACCACGGATTGAGAAATCACCGAACACACACTTCACGTGGCCGATACAGAA
>JAJQJO010000111.1 GCA_021323495.1 Cellvibrio sp.
GGGACAATTAACAAAATAATTGCTATTTCGCACACTCATCTGCTACTTTCAAAAAGCCAGCACAATGCTGGCTTTTCTATTTATTAATAAGGAGTTTTACCAAATGAATTTTGTTGCGCGTACAACATGTATGATTATATTGGCAATAACGGCCAATGTTGGTTATGCAAAGACCTTTAAATATGAAATCACCAACGTTCATTCCAGCGAAGGTTATGAAGTTAAATACCCGGGTTTGGAACTAAATAATATCAAATCTGCAACACTTACCGTCAATAAAGATCCGCTACTGCCAGATTGGCAGCTGAGCTCTCTTGAAATTACTTTTAACACCGCGGCGAAATTAACCGCAACTGGTTTTAAAAAAGTTTCATATAATACTTACAGGGCAGTTGTGAATGATGTATGGGTATTTCGCCAACTCATTATTGATGTGACGGAAACAGATTTAAACATTTACCAAAATCCATTTGTTAACGTTAAGGTATCTGTGTCAGAGAAATACGCGTTCAATACTCCGGAATTAGATTCGCAAGGTCATGAGTTATTTCATGCTGGCGGTGCGATGCGAGATATATCCCCAATAAAGATTGTTGATATCGCTTCGATCGTACTTGATGGTAAGCGAGTGAATTTTTCATTGAGAGAAAGACCCGGTATTTTAGTCTTGGGCGCTAATGGACCAGAACAAATTCGTAAGGAAGGGTTTTTGGTCGATGTACTTTGGATGGGCAAGGGCCAAAAAACGATCAGTCTTTACGCATCCTCATTGGAATCCTTTGCAGAGTTGGATGCTCTCGCCTTACTGATTGAAGAAAGAGATGGAGATTTTGGTACAAAAGAGCAAGTGATGTCCGTTAAATATAAAGATGTTAATGGTTCAGAAAGGGTTACGTTCCCTACCCCGATCAGACCTTTGCTTGAGTCTGTGTACGGAACCACCATGCAATAAAATATTCATGCATAAAAAAACCGCTGATTTCATCAGCGGTTTTTTTATTTTCGTTGTGCAATTCTTATTAATAATTAGTTACCATAACTCATCAAACGCTGATAACGGCGCTCCAGCAATGCATCGATTGGCTCTTTATCCAAACGGTCAACCTGCGCCACTAAACGTTCTTGCAGTTTTTTCGCCATATCATCCATATTGCGGTGGGCACCGCCCAATGGCTCGGGGATGGTTTCATCAACAATACCCAGGTCTTGCAAAATTTTAGAAGTGACCCCCATCGCTTGGGCCGCTTCAGGCGCTTTGGCAACGGTTTTCCAGATAATATTGGCGCAGCCTTCAGGGGAAATAACAAAATAAGTGGAATACTGCAGCATATTCAGTTGGTCGCCAACACCAATCGCCAACGCACCGCCCGAAGAGCCTTCACCAATTACAGTACAAATGATCGGTGTGCGCAGGCGCGACATAACCGCGAGGTTTTGCGCGATGGATTCAGAGATACCACGCTCTTCCGAGTCGATACCAGGATAAGCGCCGGGGGTGTCAATAAGGGTTAACACCGGCAGTTTGAAGCGCTCGGCCATTTCCATCAAGCGCAGAGCCTTGCGGTAACCTTCCGGCCGCGGCATACCAAAATTACGCATCACTTTCTCGTGAACCGTACGGCCTTTTTCTTCGCCAATTACCATTACCGGTTTGCCATCCAGACGGGCCACGCCGCCTATAATCGCATGGTCATCGCCAAAATGACGGTCGCCATGCAACTCATCAAAATCAGTGAAGACGCGAGAAATATAATCAGAGGTATAGGGGCGCAGTGGATGACGGGCAACTTTTACGATGTCCCAGGCAGTAAGCTTGGAGTAGATAGTCTCGGTCAGTTTGGTACTTTTTTCACGCAACTTGGCAATTTCGTCGGCAATGTTCACATCGGAACTATTACCAACCAATTGTAACTCTTCAATCTTGCCTTCGAGTTCGGCGATGGGCTGTTCAAAATCCAGATAATTCAGATTCATAGCGAGCTCTTGATCCGGGTAGGAAACTACCATTTTGACTTATAGGGTAAGTGCTGCAACCCGGTATTGGCGACTTTTTAGCCATAGTAACAGGAGGCACAATTGGGTCGCTACCTTACGCGAAATAGGCGGTTTAGTCGATCTTTTCCAGCGAAAATGAGGAGTACACCAGCAGAACAATCAACTCTACCTCCCGGATTTGTCCCTCACCAGAGCAACTCCGGAATGCTGCGATTTAACGGACGGGATGCTGCGCGACAGAAAACGGGGGGCGCTCACGCGCAGGGGAAAAATAACTACCACTATGTTGTTTAAGCGCCTGCAAAATATAACGACGATTGATGAGCCCCACCAGCTTGCCATGTTCAATCACAGGGTAATTTTTAGGTTTGTTACCGAGCATGGTTTCCGCTATTTCCAGAATACTGGTATCCGGGGTAACGCTCAGCACATCGCGTCGCATGATGTTGGTGACCGAGGCCGAATTTTCTGCATAAAAGGCGCTATTTAACATTTCCTTCATGCAGTCCTGTTCTGAAACGAATCCAATCACTCTCATAGCACTATCTACTACCGGAGCACCGGTGACGTTCCATTTGAGTAAATGCTCGACCACCTCACGCACACTGGCATCGGCTGGGATCGCCTGCACATTGCCCTGCATATAATCTTTAACAAGAATTGATGACATGTTAGCGACCTCCTCATCCAGTTTTTGTCCAACTATCTATTAGAGTCTAGTGGGATGTAGCGAAAGCGAAAGATTCAAAAGACCTGTAACCGTTCGACTATAGAATCAATATTTCTAAAGGGCTCCACACCAAGCTGCGAGCTGTTGTCTTTCGATTCTTCAGGAATTGGTTAATAAACCAGTCTGATTCTGGAGCTACCATAACTATCGCGTAGCCGCTGTAACAATTCGTCTTCCGGACGCACGTTCCATTGATTACCAAAACGTAATTGCGCGCGCGCATCGCTACGCGAATAATCGACCACAATTGCGCAGCGAGCTTCCTGTTGAGGTGTCTGGCGATAGGGCTCAAGCATTTCACCCAACTCGCGCGAAAAACTCGCCGGTAATGCACCGGATTCCAATTCCAACCACAGTTCACGTACTTTTTCCTGACGCACTTCGGCGAGCAAGCGCAGATTGTCAGCACTCATTTTTAACATGCCACTGAAATCGTCGTACCTGACTTGGCCACTGATGACCAACAAACCATCTTTCGATAAAACATCACGCGAATTATTAAACGTTTCAGCAAAGAGCGTGACATCCATACGGCCGGTGCGGTCATCAATGGTCAGGATTGCCATATTATCGCCACGTTTGGTTTTCACGATGCGTTGGGAAATCACCAAACCGGAAATCGTTTGGGTGGACTTCTCCGGTTTTAAATTGGCAATCCGCGAGCTAACCAGATGGGTAAGCTCACTTTCGTATTCATCAATCGGGTGACCCGTGAGATATAAGCCCAGCGTTTCTTTTTCTGCATTCAAGCGTTCTTTCATCGTCCAGGTGCGCACGCGACGGAACTCGCTGTATACATCAGTATTGGAATCATCATTGGCATTTACCGCACCAAACAAATCCATCATTCCTGCATTGGTATTTGCCATCGCCTGCTCAGCCGTTTTCACCGCTTCGCCCATTGCCGCGAACATTACCGCGCGGTCATGGTCAATATTGTGCTGCGGTGTATTGCTGGTGGGTCCAAGGTTGTCAGCTGCGCCGGAACGAATAATCGCTTCCATTGCCCGCTTATTTACTTTGCGCGGATCGACGCGAGCGCAAAAATCGAATAGATCTTTAAACGGACCACCTTCATTGCGCGCAGCAATAATTGATTCAACCGGCCCTTCACCCAAACCTTTGATTGCACCCAAACCATAAATAATCCGGCCTGCGTCATCTACCGTAAAATGAAATTCACCGGAATTGACATCCGGCGGTAATAACTTCAATTTCATGGTGCGGCATTCTTCGATAAAGGTAACTACTTTATCGGTTTTATCCATGTCCGAAGACATAGTCGCCGCCATAAAATGCGCCGGGTAATGGGCTTTTAACCAGGCTGTCTGGTAAGAGACAATCGCGTAAGCAGCGGAGTGGGATTTGTTAAATCCATAACCCGCGAATTTTTCTACAAGGTCAAAAATTTTAATCGCCAGTTCCGGATCCACGCCCTGGTTTTTTGCGCCGCTTTCAAATACTTCGCGCTGTTTGGCCATCTCTTCCGGCTTTTTCTTACCCATCGCACGACGCAACATGTCCGCACCACCGAGCGTATACCCGGCAAGCACCTGCGCAATTTGCATTACCTGTTCCTGATAAACAATAACCCCATACGTTGGCTCAAGTACCGGCTTTAAACTTTGGTGCTGGAATTTTGCATCGGGATAAGCCACTTGCGCGCGGCCATGTTTACGGTTGATAAAATCATCTACCATGCCCGACTCGAGCGGACCCGGACGGAACAATGCAACAAGTGCAATCAGGTCTTCAATATTATCTGGCTGCAAACGTTTGATCAGGTCTTTCATACCGCGCGATTCCAACTGGAAAACCGCAGTGGTTTCAGCGCGTTTTAATAAACCAAAGGTCTTGGGATCATCGAGTGGGATTGCACTAATGTCGAGCGGCACTTCGCCTTTTTTAAGACGCTGCTTGTCGATCATAATGCGCGCCCAATCGATAATTGTGAGGGTGCGCAAGCCGAGGAAGTCGAACTTGACCAAACCAGCTTCTTCTACATCTCCTTTATCAAATTGGGTTACCAAACCACCGCCGGTTTCATCGCAATACAGTGGTGAAAAATCAGTAAGTTTTGTTGGTGCAATAACAACACCACCCGCGTGCTTACCTACGTTGCGCGTGAGGCCTTCAAGCTGGACTGCCATTTCCCAAATTTCACCGGCATCACCATCCTGCTCAATAAACTCTTTGAGTTGCGGCTCTTCTTGCAGCGCTTGCGCGAGTGTCATGCCCGGGGTGGGCGGAATCATTTTAGACAGTTTATCGGCAAGGCCGTATGATTTTCCTTGTACCCGCGCGACGTCGCGCACTACTGCTTTCGCGGCCATGGTACCGAAGGTAATAATCTGGCTAACCGCGTCGCGGCCATAATTATCCGCAACGTAAGAAATGACTTTATCGCGGTTATCCATGCAGAAATCGATATCGAAGTCGGGCATGGAAACCCGCTCGGGATTCAGGAAGCGTTCGAACAGCAAATCGTATTCCAGTGGATCGAGGTCGGTAATTTTCAACGAATAAGCGACCAGAGAACCGGCACCCGAACCACGCCCCGGGCCGACCGGAATATCGTGATCTTTAGCCCATTGGATAAAATCCATTACGATAAGAAAATAACCAGGAAATCCCATCTGGTTAATAATATCCAATTCGAAATTCAGACGGTCTTCGTAAACTTTGCGACGCTCGGTATAATTTGCAGCCGATTTATCCAAAATCCGCTCAAGCCGCTGTTCCAATCCTTCATGTGAAATTTTGCGAAAAAATTCAGCTTCGGTTAAACCCTCGGGCACCGGGTATTCAGGCAAGAAATATTTGCCCATTTGAATTGTGATGGTACAGCGTTTGGCAATTTCAATAGTATTGGCGATTGCCTCGGGAATATCGCTAAATAATTCCGTCATCTCTTCTGCTGAACGCAAATATTGTTGGTCACTGTAACGACGCTCGCGACGTGGGTCATCCAGTGTGCGCCCTTCACTAATGCAAACACGCGCCTCATGCACCTCAAATTCACTGGCTTTTAAAAAACGCACATCATTGGTAGCGACGACTGGACAACCTAATTGAGCAGCAAGATCTACTGCGGCATGCAAATGGTTTTCATCATTTTCACGGCCAGTGCGCTGTAATTCCAAATAAAAACGATTGGGAAAATCGCGCATCCAACCTTGCAATAATTCATGCGCTTGCGGTGTGCGGCCACCAAGCAATGCCATGCCTACATCGCCAAATTTTCCACCGGAGAGCGCAATAATCCCTTCGCTATGATGTGTAATCCAATCGCGCTGCAAATAAGCCACTCCCTGCTGTTGGCCTTGGCGCCAGGCAAGGGAAATTAATTCGATAATATTTTTATAGCCCTTGTCATTCATCGCCAACAAGGTAATCAATGTGGGTTTACCATCGGTGTCGTTACTGGCAATCCAGAAATCACTACCTGCAATCGGTTTGACACCGGCACCTTGTGCCGCCTTATAAAATTTTATCAGGCCATAAAAATTAGTCTGGTCCGTAATTGCGCAGGCGGGCATATTTAATTCCGCCACGCGTTTAACCAGCGGCTTGATCCTCACCAAACTATCGCTTAAGGAAAACTCGGTGTGTAAACGCAGGTGGACAAAATTAGCAGCAGGCATAATGGTTTTCTAAAAGGAATCGGATCATTAAAACAAAACAATTTGTTCGATTTTGGCGCGCACCGGGGCATAGGAGGTGCGGTGGATAGGCGTGATGCCTAATTTATCCAGTGCATCCATATGAAACCTGGTGGGATACCCTTTGTGTTCTGCAAATCCGTAACCGGGATAGGTTTTATCCAATACAATCATTTCGCGGTCGCGGGTTACTTTAGCGAGGATCGAAGCAGCACTGATAGCCGCCACACGACTATCACCCTTCACTACCGCTTCCGCTTTATAAACCCATTTGGGCAATTTATTTCCGTCAACCAAAACGTGCTCCGGTTGGATGTGTAACCCCTGCACTGCCCGGGTCATGGCCAACAAACTGGCCTGCAGAATATTGAGCTTGTCGATTTCAGTAACTGAAGCACGCGCGACACACCAACTTTTTGCTTTTTGCTGGATCTCGATAAACAATTGTTCGCGTTTTTTTTCGGTCAATTTTTTGGAATCATCCAAACCTTCAATAGGATTTGAAGGGTCGAGGATCACCGCCGCCGCGACAACATCACCTGCCAGCGGACCGCGCCCTACTTCATCGCAACCGGCGCAAAGCAGGCCTTGGTAAATACTGATAAAAGGTTCCAGCACAAAGCCCCCTGTTATTGATTTTTTTGGATTAGACGAGCTATAGCATCCGCAGCTCGGGCACTGGCATCACGTTTCAATTCGGTATGCATTTGGGCAAACGTGTGGATTAATGCCTGAGCCTCATCCGGATTTTCAAAATAATTCATCACTGCTGCACTTAAGGCTTCCGGCGTTGCTTTCTCCTGGAGCAACTCGGGCACTAACATTTTTTGGGCGAGTAAATTCGGTAATGATACCCAAGGTGTCTTCACTAACCAGGATAATATTTTGTATGTCAGCGGTGCCATCTTATAAGCTACTACCATTGGCTTCTTCAACAGCAGAGCTTCTAGCGCTACTGTGCCGGACGCTAACAGCAGCACATCGGCCGCCGCCATAGCATCATGCGAATGGCCGTTGATTAACTCAATAGGAAAATCAACGAACTCATTCAATTCAATATGCAATTGACGATAGCGATCCGGGCTAGCCGCAGGAATAATAAATGTCAGGCTTGGGTCTTGCTCAAGACAGTACACCGCGGTGCGCATAAATAATGCGCCCATGCGTTCCACTTCGCTTGCACGACTACCAGGCAAAAGTGCAACTATGCGCCCCTCTTCCGGCAACCCCAGAAGTTTGCGCGCAGCAATCTTATCGACGGATAAAGGAATTTCATCGGCAAGATGATGACCTACAAATTCTACCGGTACATTATGCTCATGGTAAAACTTTGCTTCGAACGGCAGTAGCGTCAACATTAAATCTACCGCACGGGCAATTTTGAAAATACGCTTCTGCCGCCATGCCCAGACTGAGGGACTGACATAATGAACGGTTTTAATACCTTGTTCCTTGAGCGATGCTTCAAGGGAAAGGGTAAAGTCGGGCGAATCCACACCGATAAACACCGCAGGTCGGTTAGCGATAAAATGTTCACGTAAAAACTTACGGATACGCAACAATTCAGGCAAGCGTTTTAGTGGTTCAATCAGCCCCATAACTGCCAGGCGATCTTGCGGAAAATAAGAGTGAAACCCTTGCGCCAGCATGCGCGGGCCGCCAATGCCGGAAAATTCAGCGGTGGGAAAGTGTTTGCGCAACTCCTGCATTAACGCTGCGCCGAGAATGTCTCCGGAAGCCTCTCCGACTACAATACCTATGTGTATGTGATCAGACACCCAGCCCTCCGGATTTTTAGCTTACTTTTCGAGGAAGTTGTGCATGTACATGCACAGAAAGAATATATTTAACGAACTATACCGCGCGTCGAACTGTTCAATGAATCGATCAACACTTGCAATGCCGGAGATTCCTCCGCCAATGGATTCAATTCAGCCAAGGCTTCATCCAAGGTCAGACCGCGACGATAAATTGTTTTATACGCTTTAGTGAGCAGACTAATATCGTCTTTGGTAAAGCCGCGTCGACGCAGGCCCTCTGCATTGATGTTTTTTGCCTCAGCGGGACTGCCATTAACCATGACATAGGCAGGCACATCCTTACCAATTGCGCTGCCCATGCCGGAGAAACTGTGCGCACCGATTTTGCAAAACTGATGGACCAGCGTGAAGCCACTGAGAATCGCCCAGTCGCCAATATGCACGTGTCCGGCAAGCGCGGCATTATTCACCAGAATACAATGATTACCAATCACACTGTCGTGCCCGACATGGACATAGGCCATCAATAAATTGTGATCGCCTAACGTCGTTTCGCCCCGATCCTGTACCGTACCACGATGGATAGTGACGCCTTCACGAATGATATTGTGGTCGCCAATAACCAAACGCGTTGGCTCGCCTTTATATTTTAAATCGGGAGTGTCCTCACCCACAGATGAAAACTGGTAGATGCGGTTGTGTTTGCCAATAACAGTTGGTCCTTTGAGCACTACGTGGGAAGCAATCACACTACCCTCACCGATTTCTACATCGGGACCAATAACAGTCCAGGGACCAACCTGCACATCGGCAGCGAGTTTGGCATCGGGATGAATAATTGCGGATGAATCTATCAAGATGAGTTCTCGCTAATTCCAGGTTAACCTGAATCAAACTTTGCGGTCAGCACACAAAATTGTGGCCGATGCCGCCAATACACCATCAACACTGGCTTTACATTCAAATTTCCATATTCCCCGTTTTTCAGAAATCACACGGGACTCCAATTGCAAACGATCACCAGGAACCACCTGGCGTTTGAAACGCACGTCGTCAACACCGGCAAATAAATAAATAGATCCATCCTGAGGCTTTTTATTCATTGTTTTAAAACCAAGAATTCCCGACGCCTGCGCCATGGCCTCGATAATCATCACGCCGGGAAATACCGGGCTTTGTGGAAAATGGCCATTAAAAACTTCTTCGTTAACGGTAATATTTTTGTACGCAATAATTGATTCGCCCTCAATCAATTCAACAACGCGATCCACCAACAAAAATGGATAGCGATGCGGAAGATATTCGCGAATTTCGTTAACGTCCATCATGGTACAAACCCCAAGCAATCAATGAAAAATTATTCCGCACCATGCGTGCGTTCGAGTTTTATCAAGCGTGTTGCCAATGCATCCAATTGGCGAAACCGTGCTGCATTCCTACGCCAGTCCTTCGTCGGCGCCAAGGGCGTGCCTGACGAATAAGAGCCAGCCTGTGAAATCGACGCGGAGACCATGCTCATAGCGGTAATATGGACTCTATCAGCCAAGGTTAAATGGCCTGCTATCCCCACTGCTCCGGCAATTGTGCAATTTGCCCCAATTGTAGTACTGCCAGCCACTGCGGATTTTGCTGCGATGGCGGTATTTTTGCCTATGCGGACATTGTGCGCTATCTGCACCTGGTTATCGATAATGACCCCGTCTTCAATCCAGGTATCATCCAATGCGCCA
>JAJQJO010000456.1 GCA_021323495.1 Cellvibrio sp.
AACCAGCAGCGGACGACCATTAAGCGCAAGAATTTTTCCGCGTGCGGCAATGATGTAGATATTATCTTTACCAATGCGACGTAAAATTGCCGGCGTAAATTGCTGGTTGCCACGGCCAAAAATATGGCCTTGGCCACCAATAACAGTAATAATCATTTTTACCGGACCGTTAAATTGATCGAGCCGGGCGGCAATTTGGGCAGCGCTTACATCAATAGCAACCAATTCGTTGTTCAACAGTAGATCCACACCTAACAAACTTCCTTCCAGACCAAGCTCTTGCAAAAAAAGATGGGTGGTGGAGCCAGGTCCAACGAGATAAAGCGTGTCCGGTTGCAGCTGTTCAATCATTTCTTGTGCTACATCCAACTGCGCCAACTCATCGCGCTCGGTGCCTGCGTTTTTTACTTGCTGTAAAAATCGGGAATCCTCCGGAACCAACAATGTACCGTAAAAACGCGCACGTACCTGGCCGTTGCGGAACGCGTCTTCATCGATATCCTTTACATCGCGCTCCACAATATTGACCAATGTTCCGGTTAATAATTGTTTGAGGATTTCACCTGCTGCCTCGGGTGAATTAGCATAGACACCCGAATGCATTTTCACACCGCAGGGAACACCCAGTACCGGTTGTGATATACCCACCACATCAGCAATCAGGCGTGCGGTGCCGTCGCCGCCAGCAAATAAAATCAAATCTACGCGCTGTTGCATAAGCGCTGTCGCTGCAGCGCAAGTATCTTGTGCGCTACTGGGCTGTTGTTGCGCAGCGCCGATCACCTGCACAGTGAAACCTGCATTCCGCGCGCTGGTTTCCCCCATATCGCCAGCAAAACAAAGGATTTCTACTTGTCCGCACAAGTCCGCAATAACCTGCAAAGCGCGTTCAATACGCTGCAATGCACGCGGTTCTGCGCCGCGTGCAATTGCTTCAGCGCGAATCGCGTCGCCATCAGAGCCTTTTAACCCGACGCTACCGCCCAACCCGGCATAAGGATTCACAATCAGACCGAGTTTAAACACAGCAAAACCCTAACACCTGCAACCATTGTTTGTCGGCGTCGCTGATATTATCCAAATGTACCCGGTAGTTATGGAATTCCCGCCGTTTTGGATAATGCTTACGCAAGCCATCGAAACCTTCACCAAAAACTGCATTGCCCGCGATCGTCTGCGCTGCAAGCGCACGCAGACGCGCATCGTCAGCAGCGATGTCATAAACCTGTTTGGTCAGCGCTTTGACGATAGTAAAAATATTGTTCTGGTGGTCGATATTGTCTTCAATGCGCAATTGATTATTGGCTAACGGGGGAACTAATTCAGTGAGGGAAGACTGGGGCTTTATATCGAGATGCTGGCAGAGCGCTTGATAAATCATCTCCGTACCGTTGAGTTTTCCATCGTAACTGTAACCCGCAATATGGGGACTGCCGAGCAATACTTTATCAAGCAACTCCAGGGATATATCCGGCTCCGGCTCCCATACATCCAGCACAACCTGTAAATCGCTACGCGAATTCAATATATCAAGCAGGGCCTGATTATTAATGACAGGGCCGCGGCCGCAATTAATTAATACCGCCCCATTTTTTAATTGCTGTAACTCCTTGCGACCGATTAAATGAAAACTGGGATGCGGTCCCGTTGTGACCAGGGGCGTATGCATACTGATCACATCGCACGCCAGGACTTCTTCGATGCTGGCGAGGTCGGCATTTTGCGCACACGTCAGGTTGGGATCATAACAGCGTACATCCACCCCCTGTGCCTTGAGGCGTTTGTACAGCAAACCACCCACATTGCCACAGCCGATTATGCCGAACTTCACCGGTAGCCAATTGATGTCCAGATGGCAAAGTGCAGCATACACAAACTCGACCACTGAATTGGCATTGCAGCCTGGCGCACTGGACCAGCGAATGCCATTTGCGTCCAGATAAGCTTGATCCAGATGATCTACGCCTATAGTGCAGGTCCCGACAAATTTCACCTTGCTCCCAACCAGCAATGCAGGGTTGACTTTGGTTACCGAGCGTACAATCAAGGCATCAGCATCGCGTATATCGGCCGCACTCATCGCCCGGCCGGGCAAGCGGGTTACATTCCCCAGATGACTGAAAAATTCGTCAACCAAAGGGATGTTCTCGTCCGCAACTATCTTCATAACAACTCGCTTATAGGATGGAAAACCGGCCTTATAGATTCAATTTTTTGAAAAAAACATCGCCAGATAAACCTAAGGAATAAAAAAATTGCCCATAGCAGTTGTGCTTTGGGAATTTAGCATATACTTTATATAGTGATGGTGACGTTAAAACCATCGATCCGGACCTGATTCTTGGATCAGGATCTGCCGCAATCAAGGGGGTGGTATTATGAAGACCTCGCACACTGGCCACAACATGGATAACGTGGTTGATCTCTTCACCAGGAAAACCTATTCAGCCCTTCACGATGAGCGCTTTATCCGTCTTGCTCCTGAGTTGGATGGACTGGAAATGCTCTATTCCAACGATACCAGCTCCGAAAAACTCTACAGCCTTAAAATCCTCTGTTGGGGACTGCGCGCTAACGGCGAAGTTGTCGGCTTGGTGCCATGGCTCAACGATATAGTCCCCTGCCCTGATCTCTGTGATCCGCTCAA
>JAJQJO010000112.1 GCA_021323495.1 Cellvibrio sp.
GCTGAGCGCAGCGATGCCCAACACGACCATCCCGCAACAATACTCCAACACGAAAAATAGGCATTACCAGCCGAGCTTGGGAACGAGTCTACGGCCAGAAATATCAGGGGCGATGCCCAAGAATCCTCGAAGGCAAGAACAACATTGCACGAAGAAATGCAAACACTGCATCAAACGCAATGCCGAGGATGCGGAAAGGAATAGAGATCAACCAGACAAAGGGCCAAAGAACTAACGCGAGCAGCGCTAATGGCCAACAAATAACCCATAACAATAACCAGCAAATAAACGTCAGCACACCAATCCCTCCTACATGAGTGTTTTTACCTTGGACGTGGATTCAGGACATTTGGATTCAATAGCCCGTACGGAGCTTGGCGGAATACGGATTTTCTATTCGGACGCAACGCAACCCGCATTTCGTTAAACTCCATGCGGGTTACCTGAAGATCTTATGGCGCGAGGGTTAAAGTACCCTGCATGATGGCGATATGGCCTGGGAATGAGCAGAAGAAGGTGTATGCACCGCCTGCCGTCAGTTTGCTCACAGGGAAGGTTACCGATGCAGATTCCCCGCCTCCGATAAGCTTGGTAAAGGCAATTACGCGCTCGTCGCCCGGTTTGACGTACTGATTATCAACACCCGCCGCAAGCCCATCGCTGGCCACCGCTTTGGCATCCTCCGTCTTACTCAATACCCAGTTATGCCCCATCACCGTTTTGGGCAACTTTCCGGTATGCGCCAGATTCAAGGTAAATTCCTTGCAGGTCTTATTGACCACAATAGCTTTTTGGTCAAACTGCATAGCGTCGTTACTGTTCAGCGTAAAACTACATTCTTCCGCTTGCACAAACTGTGCACCCGCCATCAACAATCCCGCCAGTACAAAAGCATATTTTTTCATAGTCACTCTCCTCTATCGGTTACTGTAGTTAATCAATCGACGCTACTTTACTCAAAAACAGCCAATCCAAGCAGGGTTATTAATGATTAGATTGGTTAATTGTTAAAGACGTATCTTTACTGTCGCCTAAATACCAATAAGTAAAGCGCGAGCCGCAAGAGCTTATCTGCCCTCCCATTGCATGACTGTCGGATAGTTCACACCTGTCATAGTTTTTGCGGTCGGTGGAGTATTGATCGGAATGACCAGCCTTGCTGGCTTTATTATGTGTTGCTGAAAAAAATTGACGGAAAAAGAGCCTGCGCATCACCAGAGGATGGAAATACGCAGTTTTGGTTTTATTTGGAATTCATGCTCTTCCTTAATCGTCCCAGTCCCAACAATAGCAGCCCTGACATGGACAGTATCAATGATGACGATTCAGGCAAATAAGCAGCAGTGTCAAAGCCGCTCACCGTAACATCGCCCGAATAATCCGCAAGGGAACTGATCAAACTTCCATCAAAATCTTCTATGGAAATTCCCTCCAATGATGAGGCATCCTTAAAAACAAATGCGGACAATCCGGCTATCCCTCCATTCATTACAGCAAAACTATCTCCTTGCACAAATGGGTTCATTGATAAATAAGCAACCATGTCGATATAAGCAAAAATGGGTATTTCAGATGCAAAATAGGGTATGGAAAAAGGCTCAAGAGAAGCCATGGTATTTCCATCAGCATCCAACGCAACTTCATAAATTATCGTGCGTTTATCGCTTACTTTTTTAATAATAATTTTTTTTATTTTAGCCTCCTCCTCGAGGGTGCCGAGCGAAAAACTGATTTCTCCGTCACCATTTTCATCTTTTTGTGGACCTAATATCATATCTGCATTGTTGTCGCCATCGGTATCCTTACCAACAGTTGCCGAACTGCCCACGTCAACCTTAACCGTCAACAGCCCGGCATGGGCCTGCAGGAATAAACCAAACCATAAAAGAGCAACGGCAAAAATTGCACCGCTCCATTTGATTACACCTTTCTTAAAAAAGCCGAACCGTTTAACCGAAATATTACACATAGCAATCTCCATTTTCAGATGGTAATTGGGAATAGTGAAACGCGTCTTTTGTCATGATAAGTACCAAAGCGGCCATGGGCGCCGCGAAAGCAGTGTAGTAACTTACCTAACCATGTCCAAGAACCATTAGAGATATGAATTTTTATTCAAATGTTTTTCCCGACAAAAACACAGTTACTTTCAATTTACCTCATTCTTTAGCGACATAAAGCGATATCTAACGAAACAAAAATCACATTAATGAACAAATATGATTCACAACAAAAACGTAAAAATTGCACATGAGTTAATAATGTCGCTTTAAACCTGGAGAATCTCACAGGCCCGATCGCATTTATGATCAAAACAGTTCGGTGAATTGCATTCGCGCAAATGCAAAACCCCACTTTTCAGGGTGGGGTTTTGCAAATATTTAAAACGTCAAAAATGTTTTTGGATATAGCTAAAAAGCCATCATTGCTATGAAGCAATTTTTAATCAAAACAATCAATCCTTGCGAACAGGTTTAACCGGCAGATAAAACTGTTGCGCAACAAAACGTACGCCAATGCCTGCGAAGTCCTGATATTTTTGATTTTTTCCAGTAGCGTAAAGTGTTCCGCCATTAGCGAGGATCGTTTGTGCCAAGGCAACGTCTTCCGGCAGGGCACCGGACATTTCCAAATTAACATCGGACAATTTGGTGATGCGGTTGCTGCTATTTAGCAATGCCTGATCAAAACTGAAACAGGGAGTGGTTATGCACACAATGCCATTATTACTGACACCATAAAATTTCCCGACTGCGGTGTTTTGGGTGGCGGAACGATAAGCCTCTTTCGCGATGAACTCACCTAATTTGCCGATCTGGGAATAATGTTTTGGCACAATTGCACCAACCAACAACAGCGGCGTCTTATTGGCAAAGGAATGAATGCCAGCGTTAATAGCTTCATCGCCGTAAACAACAGCGGAAACATAACACTCTTCCTGCAAGCGGCCATTTGCGCATTGGGTTAGTTTTTTATTAACCAATTTCACAAAATAACCACCACAAAGAGGAGCAAGGCATTTGCGGTAATCCGGACGCGCGGTAAATACTTCCGCCTGGCTAACCCTTGCGACGAATTGGTATTCGATAAGAGGTCCATCAAATGCGCGCGAGTCCACTACCCCTTTTGCCTTAACCACATCGCCTTCAAATGTAAATGCAATCTCACGAACCACTCCATTGCTGTCTTCGTCAGGATCTGTCGGCAACTGGAAATAAACATCGGGAGTGGTTGTGATACTGGAGGAGGGAAATAATATGTGGTCGCCAACCGTTGAAATTTGTGCTACAAAACCGCCAGTCATCGCTGCAGTGGTTGGCAGACAGGGATTTGCCCTGCACCACGCCGGGGTGGACACCACAGAGCCCTCCACAATATTAAACGCATAAGTAGCGCCTGTTTGTGCAACCGCCAGATGGCCAACAAAGGCAATTAATAACGTGAAGCAAAGAAATACATATTTAACCATTTTCATTTTACAACTCCTGGTAAATTAAGTTAATTGAAGAAAAAATCCTGAAATCGCCATACATCCTTAACTGGCAAATCGGGAGCACAACAAAGTTAGTGAAATAATGACGAACCAATAAATTTCGTTTAGCTATGGCATCGGTATTATTTTTATCTTTACTCAGCATGCGCGAAAAAGTGTATCACTGCATTTTTATAAATTTTGTTAAATAATGTTCGTTATAAAAGCCGATATTTTGGTGATTTTAATGACAAGAAAAAATGACGCATAAATTTGCGCGCGGCAGAAAATTTATCTCGCTTACTCAAAGTCAGTCTATTGTTAGGAAGCACCCATGAAAATTCGCTCCTGTAGCAGCAGTGACATCCCGGCGATCTGTGCAATTTATAATCACTACATCGCACACACAATAATCACGTTTGAAGAAATTCCACTGGCCGTGACGCAGATGCAAGAGCGGGTTAACGCCTATACCCAAAGCTATCCCTGGCTAGTATGTGAAGATGCAGGGGAAATTGTTGGTTATGCCTACGCGAGCAAATGGAAGGAACGCAGTGCTTACAAACATACTGCGGAAGTCACAGTGTATTTAAAACATGGTGCGACACAAAAAGGTTATGGTAGTGCTTTGTACGCACAACTGATTGAACAGCTCAAAGCACAAGGTTGCCACGTTTTGCTCGGGTGTTTGTCGATACCGAACGAAGCCAGCGCAAAATTGCATGAGCGATTTGGCTTCAAACAAATTGCGCATTTTAGCGAAGTCGGGCGCAAGTTTGGGCGCTGGATTGATGTAGGCTATTGGCAAAAAGTGTTATAGCGCACCGAACTAATCGCCTGTTATCGATTATAAACGTGTAGGATTCAGGTATCTTCACCCATTAACGCAATCGCCCAAATCTTAATTTATGCAAACTCAATTTTTTTCACTTGATTTATAGGAACTTAAACAATGAATAAGACATTAGTAGGGCTTTTATCAGCAACGATTTTACTCAACACCGCCTGCTCCCCCAAACAGGAAGAAGCGCCAAAAAATTCAAGTTCCTCCGCTTCGTCAGCAGTGGCGATGACTGCATCCTCCGAAACAACTGCAACTGCCCCGACAGAAGCGGCAGTGACCCCGGCAGAGTCAACCAGTCCACCTAACGGGGGATTGTTAAACACCAACTGGAAGCTCATTCTGCTGGGCGATAAAGAGGTCACGGTGAACGATAACCAACGTGAAGCCAGTATTTTCTTCAGCGCGGAAAACCGCGTTACCGGTTCCGACGGTTGCAATAGCATCAGCGGAAGCTATACCCTGGACGGAGAAAAACTAACGTTGGGAGAAATGGCGGGAACCAAAATGGCGTGTGCCGAAGGTGGTGACCAATCGCAGGCATTTAACGAAGCATTGGCAAAAGTTGCGAGTTACACCGTACACGCCGATCAATTGGAATTACGCGATACGACCGGTTTGGTCCTGGCTCGCTTTAAAGCGATTGCGCAACCCTGATTCGCATCGCCTACCCGATCGCAAAAGGCCCGTTAGATAATATCTCACGGGCCTTTTATTATATGTTATGCGCCGGCATTGTTGGCTATATCACCGCGTTGTCGATATTCGGTCGGTGTAACACCCACCATACGCTTAAAGAAACGATGGAATGCCGAAGGGCTATTAAATCCGGATTTATAAATAATCTCCAGGATAGTTTCGTCTTTTAACTCTGGCAGAAGCAATAACCGTTTGGCTTCTTCGACGCGGTAGCGATTGATAAATTCAAAAAAATTCGATTGGTAATGCATTTTTAAAATCGCAGAAATGTCGCGTGGTTTTAAACCGATTTGCTCGGCAAAACGTTCAAGGTTGATATTGCTCTCCAGAAACAACTTGTCTTCATTGATGGCTTTTTCAATAATCGCAACCTTGTGGTCCATTTTGGTGGGCTGTACCGGTTTGGCAACCGGCACCACATGCACGCTCAACAATTGGCGAGTATTGATTAATCCAAATACAAATAAACCGTTCACCAACATAACGGTAAGGTAGTTGTCGATAATACCGAGTGTATCGCTGACTGATGCGCTTACCAACCCTTCCAGTAAATACGCAAGCAACGACCATAACCAGTGCAAACAAAAACCGGCGAGCACTACATCCGCCAATTTTAATTCGGACATCGAGATGTCGGCATACAGATGCTTTAAATTATCGCGCAGTTTATATTCAGCAATTACACAGGCGACGATATAGCCCAGCGGTGACAGTTTCACCAGCGCCCACACAAACGCTACTACTGCATTTTCCGCACCCGCCAATTCTGTCGCTGGCTGCCATTCCAGACTATCGATATCAAATACCACCAGTAACATCACGGCGATAAATGCAGGCAATAGATGAACCAAATTGCGCCAGCGTAACAATTCAACCTGTTGCGAAAGCGAGCGCAGATAAAAATAAAGCACCGGCCCCTGGAGCAATAAGCAGGCTGACAAAATAGTAATGATAAAGGGTGAGTGATTGATCGGCGTGGTTTTTAAATCGCCATTCCAAACGATCAAGGTAGTAGTAAGTACCAGCGCAATCAGCACAAAAAATCCGGACAAAATGCGCCGGGGCTGAACATGCTTGGCGGGCAACAAATTTAACAACACCGCCAGCACACAGCACTCTACCGCCGTGAGGACCAACACCAGGTCATGAATATTGAGGAAATTGGTTTTCATTAATTTTTATACACTGCATAGATCACAAGGATCAGTGGTTGATTGATAAATATCTGACTTTCTGTCGTCACTTGAGCTCTTATTAAAATTGTATTTTTTGCTACAATCCAATTACTTATTGCTGCTCTCTGGTGCGTATTGCTATTTGCGCGAATGTCAGGTTTTTGCGAAATAGATTTAATAAATCTTAACCGCCAAGGCGGAGCAAACAGGTTTGGCGCTGCTATACTCGCGCTTATTTCCATAGCTGGCACCAATTGCTTATGACTCACACCTCAACTGACCATGCCGCGTTAACGAATAACGCATCCGCTATTTCCGAATGGCACAATGTCGACAAGGCTACCTTTGAAGAAATAATAGCACCCCGCTATCAACCTGCCGTATTGCGCGGCTTCATCCGCGATTGGCCTGCAGTTGCGGCTGGCATCGCATCGCCATACAGTATGGTTGATTATTTGCGCAGCTTTGATGTTGGCAGCCAGGTGGAAAGCTTTGTAGGTGCGCCTGAAATCAATGGTCGTTTTTTTTACACCCCGGACTTGAAACAATTAAATTTTCGCCGCACCCGCGACCTTTTCAGCTTCGCGCTTGAGCGCCTGGTCGCAGCATTGAATCATCCGAACCCACCGGCGCTTTATATGGGCTCCACTTCACTTGCAGCCTGCCTACCCGCTTTTCTCCAGCACAACCGCAATCCGGTCCTGGATGCCAGTGTTATTCCCAACATTTGGATTGGCAACCGCAGCATCATAGCCCCGCATTTTGATATGTCGGACAACATCGCCTGCGTGGTCAGTGGTCACCGCCGCTTCACTCTGTTTCCACCAGAACAAGTAACCAACCTGTACGTCGGGCCTATTGATTTCACCCTCGCCGGCCAACCCGCCAGTATGGTTAACCTGGCAGCACCGGATCTGGAAAAATATCCACGCTTTACCCAGGCACTGGCTGCAGCCCAGGTGGCCACTCTCGAACCGGGCGATGCGATCTATATCCCCACCATGTGGTGGCACCATGTAGAGGCATTGGATAATTTCAATGTGCTGGTAAATTACTGGTGGGATCCGTCCTACGCGTTGCAAGGCTCCCCCTTCGAATGCCTGGTGCATGCGCTGCTCACCATCCGCAGCATCCCACCCGAGCGGCGCAAGGCCTGGCGAGCAATGTTTGATCACTATATTTTTGATGCCGATGAGAACACCCACGCACATCTTCCGCTCGGGAGCCGCCGCGCATTGGGCGAGCTCACCCCGGAACTTGCGCGCTATCTCAATAGTTTTTTAACTAGCTCGATGAAACCTTAAGCGCAATGACTCTGCGAGGCACTATTTAAATACGCAGTGCTTCGCATAGTCTTTTGCTTCGTTGATAGTGAGCTCGCCCTTGGGTTTCTCCTCGATAACTGCACACCACTCAGGGCTGCCGACTTCGGGTGCGCAGGCGGATACTAGGGGAATCAGGGTAACAACTGACAGCAACTTAACCATTCTTAAAAAAGTGCGCATAAAAAATCCGATTATTAATATTATGGGCGCGCCGCTTGCCCGGCAGGCGCACTGAATCCGTCAGGTGAATTCACGGGGCAAGGATAGCAGAGGCTACCCCCAATAAAAAACGCCCACGGATAAACGCGGGCGTTTTCGGACTTGCGGCACAGGCGCAGGGCCTGAGAGTGTTGCGGTTAGGGTAATGCTTTTAAATGGTTCCCAACCGGTACCGAGAAGATGCGGCCATCTTTCACATCCCAGTTGATCGACCAGGTCATTACACCGCGGAAATCTCCGTAAGCAGCGAGCGGAACATTGGTTCCACAACTGGTACGCAATGCCAAACAACTCACTGCCCTGTTGATATCCGCCGTCGTCGCCTGACCGGAACCGGCTGCGCGTGGACCAGAAGGAAGACCGAGAGCCACCTGATCAGGACGCAGGCCTCTGAAGTTGCCCGCAGTACCGTTTGCCAGCGGAAAACCTTCGATCAACATACGCGCTGACGCTACCATCATATCCACCGTACCGGCTTGATAGGCTTGCGCCGCATATGGAGTTGCCAATCCGCCGTTGTTGTAGAGCTGCACGTGCAACAGATCCAGTTCATTGCGCAGTTGGTCGATCATCGGCAAGTAAGCTCCCCAGATGCCGGTGTAAGCCACATAACCACCTTGCACATAAGGATGCTCGGGAGCCATCGAGAGATAAAGGTCAGGGTACATGGCGTTGAGTTGTTTGATCGCCGACACCATATTGCTGATCACTGGTGCACCGTGCATCACACCGGCACCGCTTTCCAGATCGATATCCACACCATCAAAACCATACTCGTTGATAATCGCCGCTGTGCTGTTGACGAAGTTGGCGAGGTGCGTGGAGTTGTTCAACGTCACTGTGCCTTTTTCACCGCCATAAGAAAGGACAATATTTTTACCTTGCGCGCGCTTGGCTGCGACATCCTGGATAAATTGCGCCTTGTTCAATGCGGGGTCGAGGCGGAACTCCACACTGCCATTACCGGCATCATCAACAAAGGCGATCACAATCACATCCCAGGCTGCATCCACATCGGCCAAACGGATTACACCGCTGCCGTTATCAAAGTTGTGCCAATAACCCACCAATGCATGTTTTGGCAGTGCAGCTGCATCGCCAGGAACGCGGCTATTACCGCTGACGCTGGATGATGAACGGCTGCTGATACTGCTGGAAGATCTTGAAGAAGGCGCAACCGAAGAAGATGAAACCGGCACACTGCTGGAAGCGGCACCACAGGACTTCACCAATTCCCACGCCTGTTGCCAATGCGCACCAGTACCGGGGGCATAAGCCCAGGCGGCGGTAGAGCCGCACCAACCGGCAACCGTACAGCGATATTCACTACCGGCATTTTGCACTAATTGCCCAGCCGCATAATTAGTACCTGCGACATATTGTGGCGATGCGCAGTTGCCGCCCGCAATAGATGAACTGGAGGGTGCAAGCGAGCTGGAAGATTTGGAGCTGGGTGCAACACTGCTCGGCGTTGATGAGGATGATGGCGTTGAGCTTTTTGATGATGATGACACGCCACCATCACAAGCACCCAGCAATGCCCATTCCTGCCACTGACCAGAATAGCTCGCAGGGCTGTGGCCTTGCGACCACCAGTTGGCTTTATAAGCTTTTCCCGTTTCTTGCACCTGGGTGCCACCGCCGTAAGCGGCGGTGCTATTCCACACTGGCAAGCCGGAACAATTAACTGCAAGCGCACTGGTTGATAAGCCGCTCACGCACAGCGCGGCAAGTGCTAACACATAATTCTTTGCTACAGTTTTCGTCGCTCTCGTATTTTTCATAATCCCCTCACTCTCTTTGCATTTTTTGGACAAAAGGATTCCGTAAAGAAATTGAATAATTTCTCTGGATTTTTTTGGGTTGATATTTTTCGGGCGCCCCGTGGATCTGGATTGTCGTACGCTGGGGAAACACCGGCCCGGTAAGTTACAAGCTCCTTGCAACCGCCATCATTTGATCACTTTCATCCGGGTCGCCTGCCCCGATTTATATTGATTATTATTGTTTAGC
>JAJQJO010000113.1 GCA_021323495.1 Cellvibrio sp.
TTCAAAATAGCCGCTTTCATTTGTGACCGCCTCATCAATGATAGGTCCATCGCGATCCCCTGTACGTACCAACCGGGCATTGGCAACCGGCTTACCATCCAGAGTGATAGTCCCTGACATCGCTGAAAATAAACACACCTTACCTACATCACCCAAGCTCATGGCATAAACTCCAACGGTAACAAAAAACAAACTACAAAAGACGATGGCCAACCTGATAAAAATCTGCTTTTTCATAAAACTTTGACCCTGCGTTGAACCCTGGACAGGAAAAAACTCCGGTAAACCTCACTATCTTGAGCAATGCACCACGGGCAATTTGCCACCAACCTTCCAGGTCGCAGCATAGTAGCAAAAGACTTGAAAACAGAAACCAACAAAAAAATAAATGCCCGCACCTACTGGCAAAAACAAACAGCCAGTGTGACACGCATCACACACCATACAGATCCGGCTGAATACAGAGCGACGCTTACTTGCTGCATACATAACTATGATCGCCACTCCCAAAACAGCGTGCGATTCCAGTATAAAAAATTAACCAAAACCCCGCCCATATCGACTACTCTTTTAGCCACACTAACCAGTGAGCAAATGGAGGTATTGATTATGCAAACCGTATTAATCACCGGCGCCAATCGTGGAATCGGGCTGGCATTGTGCAAGGCCTATCTGGCACAGGGTTGGAAAGTGATTGGCCTGTGCCGCACCGCATCGCCCGAACTAACCGAATCAGGCGCGCGCGTAATTGCCGGCGTGGATGTGACCGATGCGCAAGCGTTGGCGCAATTAGCCAACACACTCGAAGGCAGGTCGCTTGATTTGTTGATCAACAATGCCGGGATCTTTCTGCACGAACAATTGGGCAGCATCGATTACGAATCCATCCAGCAGCAGTTTTTGATCAATGCTGAAGCGCCCTTGCGCGTGACCGAGGCGCTGCTGGGCAATTTGGCCGCAGGGGCCAAAATTGCCTTTATTACCAGCCGTATGGGTTCAATTGCGGATAATACCTCCGGCGGTTATTACGGCTACCGCATGTCCAAAGCCGCGCTTAATGCTGCTGCCATGTCGCTGGCGCGGGATTTAAAACCGCGCGGAATTGCCGTAGCGATCTTGCACCCCGGCTATGTACAGACCGCAATGGTCAATTTTGGTGGCGATATCTCTGCAGAGGAATCCGCACAGCGGCTGAGCAAGCGCATCGCCGGCTTGACGCTGGAAAACAGCGGCACTTTCTGGCATTCCAATGGCGAGACCTTACCTTGGTAAAGAGCTCCGGTAAAAGCGCCCCGGTAAAGCTGCGTTAATACCATTTTTTCAGTCCTTACCGCGATTTGCGGCTCACCCATGGGCCGCGCTTGAGCTACACTGGGCAGCATTATCGTTCAGATCTGTACTCAGGAAACTCTTATGCAAACAACTAAAACACGTGAGCAAAAACTCCGTTGGGGTGTGCTCAGCACAGCCAAAATCGGCCGCGAAAAAGTCATTCCCGCCCTGCAAAAATCCACTCACAACCATGTTCTGGCAATTTGCTCACGCGATAAACAAAGTGCACACAAAGCGGCCGATGGTTTAGCCATCGAACGCGCGTATGGAAGCTATGAGGAATTATTGGCCGACCCGGAAATCGATGCGATTTACAATCCATTACCTAACCACTTGCATGTAGAGTGGTCGATCAAAGCACTGCAAGCAGGCAAACATGTGCTCTGCGAAAAGCCACTGGGATTGAATACTGCAGACGCCCAGCGCCTGGTTGATGCCGCCCGCGCCCATCCGCACCTGAAAGTGATGGAGGCATTTATGTACCGCTTCCATCCGCAATGGCAACTGGCCAAGCAACTGGTTGATGAAGGCCGCATCGGAAAATTACACGCGGTGCATTCACATTTTTCCTACAACAACCGCGAGCCGGATAATATCCGTAACAAAATCGATATGGGTGGCGGCGCGCTACTGGATATTGGCTGCTATTCGGTGTCCTTGTCACGCTGGTTATTTAACGAAGAGCCGGCACACGTACTTGGGCAGATCACCCCCACCGAGGGTGAAGAAGTAGATTGCCTGACGTCCGGCCTACTGGAGTTTTCAAAGGGCACAGCGAGTTTTACCGCCGCCACCAAAATAGAGCCGCGCCAATATGTCGAGGCGCTTGGTGATGAGGGAAGCCTTTACATCGACCGCCCTTTTTACAACGATGGCAGCGAACCCGTGCAACGTATCCGTGTGACCCGCAACCGGATACAGGAAGTGATTGAGGTCCCTGACAGCAACCATTACAGCGCAATGGGCGATGCATTTGCACTCAGCATTTTTAACAATAGCCAGGTGCCCACGCCACTGGATGACGCCATCGCTAACATGCGCACGATTGATGCATTATTTAAAAGTGCCGCTCAACGCCAATGGGTCACACTTTAACGACTGGTTTTCTGGAGAAACTGCGTGCCTGATCTTTTAACCAAAATATTTTATTTGCGTTGCGTGTTGTTAATCGGACTGTCAATGGCGGGTGCTTATGCATTGGCCGATAATGACAAGGACAAGAATAAAGACATTGATAAAAACAATGATAAAAAAGCCGAACGCATCGCCCCCGCATTAAAAACCCTGGCACGCAGTTTTAAACTGGATAGCAGCAGCGAAGCGCAGGTCATACTGCGCAAAACCCGGGTCCATATCGACGAGCAACTAATGAGCCATGCCACTTCCTATGTGGCGGTCTACATTAACAGCGATGAAGCTGTGCGCGATTACAGCCAGATCAGTGTGAGTTTCAATAGCTTTTACGAAGACATCGAACTTGAGTTTGCCAATGTACGCACACCCGATGGCAAGATGGACAGCATCAAAGCCGATGCCACGCAGATCCAAAGCCCAACCGACGAAAATTTTTATCACGACCGCAAGGAATTATTGTTTTCACTGCCCAACGTGCGCAAAGGCTCAATTATCGAATTCCAATATCGCTACACCGATACCAAAAAAATGGTGCCCGACCAATGGTTTGACAGTTTCAGTTTCCATTGGTGGGAGGATCGTGCAGCAGGTCAAGGTAGCCGCGCAGACAGCATCGTCGCTAGTGAATTGCAAATTATTGCACCCGCAACGATTAATTTAATCAGCAGCGATACCAGCGCCTACCCGATTACACAAAAACGCAGCATCAAAGACGCCCAGCAAACTGTCACCTGGACCGGAAAAAATCTCGCCAAAATTGAATTGCAAAATTCCATGCAGCGTGAACACGACTACGCGCCCTACTTACGGGTGGCCACTACGGCAAAATGGAATGATGTCGCACGCTGGGCCGATCAGCTGATTGAACCGCACCTGGTGAGTGATGCCAAACTCAATGCATTGGTTGCCGACATTAAAAAAACAGCACTTACACCTGAAGCAAAAACCAAAGCGGTTTACCGTGCAATTCAGGAGCAAGTGCGCTATGTATTCGCACATGTAGGGCGTGGCGGTTATGAACCACATGATGCCGCTGAGATATTGAAAAACGGCTATGGCGATTGTAAGGACCAAACCGTCCTGGCAGTGATGTTATTGCGCGAACTGGGCATTGCCGCTGATCCGGCATTGATCGTTACGCGCGGACGCGGCGTTCCGGATATGCGCGTTCCCGGTATAAGCTTTGACCATATGATCGTGCATATTCCCGCCCAAAATGGATTGCCGGAAATATGGATGGACACTACCGGCGAAACCAGCTTGTATCCCGGATTTTCAGTCGGTATAGAAGGCCAACCAGCATTGGTTGTGAATAACAAGACCCAGTCGATCAGTGTGCTGCCGTCGCTCCCTGCACGCGAGCATTTTGCCGAATTGGAATTAGTATTTGACAAGTTTGAAGGCCGCGATACCCAAGCCAGTTTCAAAATAAATTTTGGTGGGCTCTATGAACAACGCCTGCGGAGCATGTGGAAGTATTCGAGCGAACGCGATAAATACTTCCGCGAATTAATCGGCCAGATTTATAACTCTGCTGAAGTTACCGAATTAACGGCCAGCAATGCCGACAACATGTGGCAACCTTTTAGCCTGAGTGGGCGCTTCAGTTTTACCAATGTCTGGGGCGGCGGAAAAGACCCAATCAATTACAGTTTCAGCATCACCCAGCTCACCAATTTATTTGCCGACTTGCGCAACCTGCACTCCGTGCACGACCGCAAACAAATTTATGTGGTAGATCCAGGTTACAGCCTGCGTGCGCGCATTGTATTTGCCAGTCCCGATAGCGATCACCAATTGCAACTTACAACCCAGGGGGAAAATATTGATAACGCCTATTACACCCTCACCCAATCGGGCAAACAGGAAAAAAATCGCTACGTAATAAACCAGGATTTAACGGTAAAGCAGGTAAAAGTTCCACTTAAAGACTATGGTGATTTTTATCAAAAGACCAACGAGCTGATCGAATCCAATGATTGGAGCCTGAGCTATATCTACAACAAAACCGCCGCCGAGTTAATCGCACTGGAAAACAATGGCACATCCGATGTTGTCAGTTTAATTGCACTGACCAGGTTACATATTAAAAATGGTGATTACGCAAAATCACTGGCGACAGCGCAACAAGCAGTAAATGCATCACCCAAAAAAGCGGAAGCTTATTATGTGCTGGGGTTGGCCCAGGGATACAACCAATTGTTTACCGAGTCGGATGCCTCATTTAAACAAGCGGAAGCCTTGGGCTACAAACTCTGAGGCGATGCAATGACCCTATTCCAGCAACCATCAACCACACGCGGCATGTTATTGAATGCGGCATTGTTAATGGCAACATTGGTTTTGGTGGGCGGCTGTAGCCAGCAACCACACACCGGAACAACCACCACCGCTATCATCTCCAGCAATACCACCGCAGAAATCGCAGCCTTGGAAATGCAGGTGCAGCAAACCCCCAACAACGCCGAACTGCATTACAAGCTGGGCCTTGCCTATATTGTCCACGCAGAGAAAAACGACTCACCACGCAGTCGCGAGCTGGCCATTAAAAATTTCCGCAAAGTCTTAAAGCTGGTCCCAGGTAATATCGCCACGCTAAAACTGCTCTACAATATTTATTATGAAGATATAGTGGCAGGTAATGAAAAAGCCTTTATTAAAGCCACCAATCTGTTCAATCAATTACCGGACGAAGTGCAAAAGGATGTCAACGCTCCCTCATTGGGCGTCTTCCTGCATCGCTATATGGCACAAAAAAAATCGGGCAAAAAAAACCTGCCTGAACTCTATGGTGCCCTGCTCGCCGCGTTGCGTGAACAACCCACCAGCGACAAGGCTTACATCCAACTCGCGAAAATGTACCGCGAGGAAAGCTATTACCCATTGGCACTGGCCACCTTGAAATTAGGTGCGGAGCAAATCAGCAATTCACAGGAGCTCTACGAAGCCATCGCCAATACGTATGAAGCACGCGCAGAAGCCAGCGGCTGCAGCTACGACAAGCCTACTTATATTGAAGACGCTATTCATTTCTATCAACAGGCAGTGCCGCTCGCTCCAACAAATGCGGAACTCCACTACGCGCTAGCGCGTTTGTATCTGGATCAAAACCGGTATCAACTAG
The DNA here is from genome assembly GCA_021323495.1 of Cellvibrio sp. Taxonomy (GTDB): domain Bacteria; phylum Pseudomonadota; class Gammaproteobacteria; order Pseudomonadales; family Cellvibrionaceae; genus Cellvibrio. The sequence continues at coordinate 5,591 of JAJQJO010000113.1, forward strand.
CCCTGCATGAAGCGGGTATTCTGGTGGATCTGGAACCCTCTGCGGAGAACATCGCCTTTAGTGCGCAAAATTATTCCATCCTCGGCAGAGCACACACCGCACAGCAATTACTTGAGCGAGCTAAAATCCAGGGACTTGCCGCGAGTGATTCAGCCTATCACGAAATTTATATGAACTCCGGCGAGTGGATGAAAGCCGCCCTGAGTTTTACAGACTATTTACAAGCGCAACAAAACATCAGCGTTTATGATGCAATCAAAGCTGACATTATCGGACAACAAGCCGATATCGATTTCAGCAAACTGACACCGCAAAAAAAATTGGTTTTTAACAGTGAATGGGAGGCTGCCATCTACGCATTTTGGACCAATAAAATGACGCGCAGCCAACTTGAACAAACAGCCAAAAATCGTTGCGAGCGCACCGAATACTTTTTTTATTCCGGCTATCGCGACTATCGCGCCGGCAATATTACAGCAGCCAGGAACAATTTTTCGGCCGCGCTACAACAAAACACCTATCGCTTTATCGAGCGGCCGCTGGCGCGCCATTTCCTGACAGGTCTGGGAACGAAATAACCGACTTGGCTGGAGGCGCTTGCATGAAAAAGATTTATCAACTTACCTTGCAGGTATCACTATGCAAACGCAAACCCCAAGTAACTCTCCAGGCAACTCTCCAAGTAGCTCTCCAGGCAACACTCCGCGTATAGTCGTTGTCGGCGGTGGCGCTGGAGGTCTTGAACTCGCCACTAAACTGGGTGAAAAACTTGGCCGCAAAAAGAAAGCGGAAATTACCCTGATCGACCGCAACACCACCCATCTGTGGAAACCACTACTGCATGAAATTGCCGTGGGCACTATGGATGAAGATGTCGATGCGGTCAGTTATCGTGGCCATGCCAATGCGCATCATTTTTTCTTTCGTGTGGGCAGCATGATCGATCTCGACCGGGAACAACGTGAAGTGGTTTTGGCACCAATGCAAGATGAAGACGGCGTAGAATTTTTACCGTCTACACGCATCCCCTATGATTATTTGGTTCTTGCTCTCGGCTCTATTTCCAACGATTTCAATACGCCGGGTATTAAAGACCATTGTATCTTTCTTGACAGCCCCGCCCAGGCACATAAATTCCACACCAAATTACTCAACCGTTTTTTGCGCATCCAACGCTTAACGGGCGCGGAAGATTATGTACGTATCGCTATTGTCGGCGCGGGCGCTACCGGGGTGGAACTTTCGGCTGAATTACATCACGCGGTACATGAAATCCATAATTATGGTTTTGATGCAATTTCCAATGATCATTTGAAAGTTACTATTGTAGAAGCAGGCCCCAGAATTTTACCCGCGCTGCCAGAGCGTATCTCCGGCGCGGCACACAGTGAACTGATTAAAATTGGCGTCGATATAAAACTCAATACCATGATCACTTCCGCCACCGAAGAAGGCCTGCATACCAAAGACGGTCAATTGATTGAAGCGGATTTAATAGTCTGGGCCGCGGGAATTAAAGTACCGGATTTTATGGCTAATCTTGCCGGGCTGGAAAGCAATCGCATCAACCAATTGCATGTGAACGAATTTTTACAAACCACACGCGATGCCACTATTTTTGCTATCGGAGACTGCGCCCAATTTACCAATCCCGACGGCACCCGGGTGCCACCGCGCGCGCAGTCCGCACACCAGATGGCGAGCGCCTGCTATAAAAACATTGCTGCATTGCTTAGCAACAAACCACTCACGGCTTACAAATACACTGATTATGGGTCACTCGTTTCACTCGCAAGCTATTCTACTGTCGGCAACCTGATGGGCAACCTTAGCAGCGGCAGCGTGTTCATCGAAGGCCGCCTCGCACGCATGGTTTACATTTCCCTTTACCGCATGCACCAGATTGCTATCCACGGCCTGATCAAAACCGGATTGGTAATGCTCGGCGGCAGATTGAATAAATGGTTGAGACCGCGTTTGAAGTTGCATTGATTGAATTTCCCTTTTTCTTTTCCGAAGGGGAGCAAATCCCCTGCCCCCTGGCTACGCGCCCCGTTTCAAAGGGGATTCGTCCAGTCTTCCGTTAACACAGGATTTGCGCCAGATCCGTCAAACACTTGAACAAAATCCTGACTTTCGCTAGGATCGCATTTGGCACATAAAACAACATAACGGAAACTGGATATGGCTATTATAAAAACGGTAAAAAAAGTAACTCTTCTTGGCAGTTTGCTGATGTTTTCTGGCTGTGCCAGCATTGTTAGCGATTCGAGCTACCCTGTTGCGATTCAATCTACCCCTGATTTTGCCAACTTCACTATTACCAATAAAAGTGGGGTAACCGTCCACACGGGAGTCACCCCAACTATAGTGACTTTGAAAGCAGGTGCGGGTTATTTCAAATCCGAGAGCTACAGCATCAAAGTTTCAAAAGAAGGTTATGCCGATAAAACGTTTGTTTTATCCAGCACTATGGATGGATGGTATTGGGGCAACATTTTAATTGGTGGTTTGATTGGTATGTTGATTGTCGATCCAATTACTGGTGCGATGTATAAATTGCCTGCTGATGTGGCCATCAATTTAGATACGACGACAACCGCTAGCAACAATCAGATCATGACTATTGCCAGTTATGATTCGTTGAATGAAGAGCAAAAAGCGAAATTGATAAAAGTGAACTAATGGGTAACGAATCCCCTAGCCTTGGCTAGGGGATTCGTTACGCTCCCACTCCCACTCGCATCACATTAACCTGCCTTCCACCTAACTTTGTACGACGCACGATTTCCCAGCCGCGTTTTTGATAATAATCGGTGTAATCCGTAGCAGAAAGCCAAAGCTCCTCCAACCCCAAACCCTGCGCATAATTTTTTGCAGCATCAATCAAGAGATTGCCAATACCTTGCTGACGCAAATTTTCCAGCACGAATAAATTACTTAGCCACACCGGTGATTTGCTCGCCACTTTGGGCATGCGCTCGCTACTGCGGTAGGTGTAATTGACAAGGCTGGTGCAACCGACCAGTTGGTTGCCGCGCAGTGCGATCAGCGTTTTGGGAATAGTATTTTGTTGGACATGCAATACCAGCCGTTGCTGACGCAATGCAAGTGAGGATTTCAAACCCTGGCGCTCACATTCCTGATGATGCCATTGGGCGACCTGCGCAAAAAATTCCGGCTTTTGCTCAAGCACAAAAATATCAGGGACTAAAACAAGCGTAGAACGAGGTAGATTCACAATAACCCGGTGTAACAAAATGAGTGAATTGGCTATAGCTGCGATTTTATAAACGCTAAGAAACCAACAGCGCTGGATAAGTGACAGCAGCAGAGACAAAAAACTCCCGGCGTGCGGGAGTTTTTGCAAAACAGTGCGAAAATGAATCAGGCGTTTTTAGTTTCGCCAAACCATTTCACATCTTCACCATGGGCTTGTTTATCCGCATGGTATGACGATCTAACCAGTGGACCACAAGCGGCGTGTTTGAAGCCCATGTCTTCGGCGAGCCTGGTGTACTCGGCAAACTCATCGGGATGCACGTAGCGCTCTACCGGCAAGTGGTCTTTGGATGGCTGCAAATATTGGCCGATGGTGAGCATGTCGATATCGTGGTCGCGCATGTGCTGCATGACTTCGATAATTTCTTCTTGTGTTTCACCGAGACCAACCATCAAACCGGATTTGGTCAGCACATCAGGACGGCGCGCCTTGTATTGCTTGAGCAATTCCAGCGACCAATTGTAGTTAGCGCCGGGACGCGCCTGGCGATACAAACGCGCAACGGTTTCCATATTGTGGTTGAACACATCGGGCGCTTCTTTTTCAAGAATATCCAGCGCGATTTCCATGCGGCCACGGAAATCCGGCACCAACACTTCTACTTGCAATTTCGGACTGAGCGCGCGCGCCTCGCGGATGCAGTCGGCAAAATGCTGTGCGCCGCCATCGCGCAGGTCGTCGCGATCTACCGAGGTAATCACCACATATTTCAAGCGCATCTCGGCAATCGCTTCAGCGAGTTTGCGCGGCTCCTGTTCGTCGAGCGGATTGGGTTTGCCATGGCCAACGTCACAGAAGGGGCAGCGACGGGTACAAATATCACCCATGATCATAAAGGTCGCGGTGCCGCCGCTAAAACATTCGCCCAAAGCGCAGGATAGATTTGATGCGCTCCACTTCCGGCGATGCAGGAATACGCACACGGATCCAGTCGGGTTTGCGCTGTAGATCAGGACGATCGCTGGCGATTACTTTTACCGGAATACGCTCGACCTTATCGGCATCGCGCAGTTTTTCGCCCTGCTTGTAGCGCTCGGTGCGTTTGACCGGTTGCAGTTCGGGAACAAAGGTAGATACGGGTGGAAGATCTGACATACGAATCTCGTTTTGTTGGCGATGGTGCCACTAGCTCGTTGCGAGTCCGGAATACCCTTGCGAGACACGCCGTGAACCCATCCATGGGGGCTTGTCTTCGACATCCATGTCTCAGACAGTCTCACAAGGGTATTCCTGCCTCACAACTACCTATGAAGTGAATTCAAGAAATTAGATGGCGCGCATTGTACAGGTTTCATAGCCCAATTTCCGCGCAAATTGTGCGACAAGTTGGGTTTGCACATCCTCCAATGATGGGGGATTGGGCAATAAGTCTTTCATCTGGGTCATCGCCAGGCCTTGGTAGCCGCAGGGGTTGATCCGCTTAAAGGGTGCCAGATCCATCGCTACGTTCAAGGCAAGTCCGTGAAAACTGCAACCGCGCCGTACACGCAAACCGAGCGAGGCTATCTTGTCACCTTTCACGTACACGCCCGGTGCATCGGGCTTAGCCGTTGATTCAATCGCATAATGCGCCAAAGTCGCAACAATCGTCTGCTCGATAGACGTCACCAACTCGCGCACACCGATCTTTAATCGGCGCAGATCCAACAGTGGATAAGCCACCAACTGGCCGGGGCCATGGTAAGTCACCTGCCCACCGCGATCGCTTTGCACGACCGGAATATCACCGGGAAACAACAGATGCTCCGGCTTGCCCGCCTGCCCCTGGGTAAACACCGGGGGATGCTCCACCAGCCACAGCTGGTCGATAGTCTCGGGAGTACGCTGGTTGGTGAACTCGGTCATCGCTTGCCAGCTAGTGAGGTAATCCTGCTGGCCGAGGTTGATAACCTCCAAAACACGCGATGAAGGCAACTTACATCACCATCTTGATATCGCGATTAGCACGCAAGTCTTCGTGGATCGAGGTTAACTGCTCGACGCCAGTGGCAGTAATCCACACGGTCACCGAGTGATAGCGACCCTTGGTGCTCTCTTTAACGGTAATGCGTGTCTGATCAAAACCCGGCGCATGGCGCTCCATGATCTCGACCACATAAGTATGCAATTCCGGCCCTGCCTCACCCAATACTTTGATGGGATAGTTTTCGCAGGGGAATTCGATTTTGGGGGGTTGCTGCTGGGACATAAATAAAACCATTGTGAAGAGGCGCGAATTATAACGCTTGTAGGGTGAGGACAAAACGAATAAAAAACGATATAGACTTTTATGAACCAGCGGGGTTGACCAATCAGCCCGTAATCCTCAACGAGCAAAACTTTAACACGGTCACAATTGCACCAGCTTCGGCAATCAAAATAACTATACATCCTTTATTTCCATCGAATTCCTAATACTATCCCCTTGCCTTTTACGATGCCTCAATATGGAGTTTTGCAATGCATCCGAATATGCCCAAAAAAATATCGATATCGACCCTGCTGTGCACAGGTTTCCTTTGCAGCTGTGCACTGGCAGATCCAACTCAACCCATGGCTATTACTGAAGACAGGGTAAATCTCTCGGCGGCCGAGTTTTTACCTGAGTTCATTAGTAAATCACCAGAAAGGAGAACAGCAGCCCGATTGTACTTACTCGGTGTACTCGATAGCTCCGAAGGAAAGACCTGGTGTAGTTACAACCAGATTAAAACAGTAACCATTAACGAATTTGTATTTGAATACCTGAAAAAACAACCGGCAGAGAAACTGAAACCTAGAGCCTCTGCACTTATTGAAGAAGCACTTCACCAATCATTCCCTTGCAAGGAAGCACAATGAGGAAACAGGTTAAAAATTGATGGTCTAACCAACGTTTCCCGGCAACAAACATTTCCCCTCCTCTTCCTGTAACACCTATTCATAAAAAGCCTTATCAGCTATTCTCGCTGCTATCTCTGCACGGCCAAAAAATAATTTAAACGACACAACCCGGATAAGCGCCAGGCTCGCCATGGCGTAAGGACAGTTGGATTTGTTACTCGATACCCGCCACTCTATTGAAACCCCGGAAGGTGCCCTGCTCCCGCTGACTCCAGCCGGTTTTGGTGTGCGTGCGCTGGCGCAGCTACTGGATATCATGATCCGTTACAGCATCATTCTGGTGGTAGCAACCCTGCTCACGCTGCTTGGCGGCATGGGCACCGGCATCGCGCTTATCCTGATGTTCGTCTGCGAATGGTTTTACCCGGTGTATTTTGAAGTGGCACGCCAGGGGCGTACACCCGGTAAAAAATGGATGGGGATTCGCGTTGTTAATGATGATGGTACCCCCATTACCTTTGGCCCTTCACTACTGCGCAACCTGCTGCGCTTTGTCGATTTCCTGCCAATGCTCTACCTCACCGGCATTATTGCCAGCCTATGCAACCGCCAGTTCAAACGCCTGGGTGATCTGGCGGCGGGCAGCATGGTGATTTACGAGGCGCCGCCAGCCCGTGAACCCAGCTTTGAAGTGCGCGGCCAGTTACCGGTGCCTGCGGATTTTTCCACCGACGAACAGCGCGCGCTGCTCGGGTTCGCCGAGCGCAGCAAATACTTATCGGCCGAGCGCCAAAGCGAATTGGCCACCATCCTCCTGCCCGTTATCGGCAGCAAAGATCCGGTGATTGCCATTAAACAAATGGCCAATACCATGGTCGGCAAGCACTAGGGCCTATGTAGTGAAACAAGAGCAAGGGCGATGAAACAAGGACAATTTGAACAACTCTACCAACCCCTCTGGCATGTTATGGAGCTGGAGATTATCGAGCTGGAAAAACCTGATGGCCGACTCAAGGGCAATGAACTGGCAAATTTTGCCAGCCGCTATCGCCGCCTCTGCCATTTCCATGCGCTCGCCAAAGACCGCAACTACTCCAGCCATTTAGTGGATAAACTCGGCGATCTGGTGGTGCGCGGCCACCAGCAGTTGTATCGCCGCAAGCAACCTTTTATGCAGCAGCTCACGCGTTTTATCGTGGCGGGATTTCCGCGTCTGGTGCGCGCACAGCAGCGTTATATCTGGTGGGCAACTGCACTGCTGTATGTTCCCGGCTTGCTGATGTTTTTAGCGATCCTGTGGCAGCCGGATCTGGTCTACACCATCACCGCCCCCGAGCAAGTCAGTTCATTTGAAAGTATGTATGACCCGGACAACCGCACCCTCGGCAGCGCGCGCGAATCCGATACCAATGTGCAGATGTTTGGCTTTTATATCCGCAACAATATCAGCGTTGCCTTCCGCACGTTTGCTTCGGGAATTTTATTTGGCGTCGGCTCGATTTTCTTCCTTATCTATAACGGCCTGTTGATGGGCGCTGTTGCAGGGCACCTGACCAACGCCGAATTTACCCAAACTTTTTTCAGTTTTGTGGTTGGCCATTGCAGCTTTGAGTTGACTGCAATTGTGATCGCCGGTGCAGCGGGATTAAAACTGGGTTATGCACTGCTCGCGCCGGGCAACCTCACACGCACGGAATCGCTCAAACGCGCCAGCTTTATCGCCATCCAATTGGTTTACGGGGTGATTATCATGTTGGTTATCGCCGCGTTTATCGAAGCATTCTGGTCATCCAACAATATCCTTATGCCCTGGCAAAAATATCTGGTGGGCGGATTCCTGTGGGTATTGGTGATTGGCTATCTGGTATTCAGCGGGCGCGATTTACGCACTGATGCGGTTGATAAAAAGCCCACCGAAAAAAGCGAGGCTGCGCAGGGATGAAGCTGGACCAGGTGACTATTGAAATACGCCCGCGTAGCGCGTGGGAAGCTGTTGACCTCGGCCTGTTAATGGCCAAACGTTGGTGGCTGCCGATGATAAAAATTTGGCTGCTGGTGAGCTTTCCCGTTTTCGCATTTACGCTGCTGATCCCCGACAACTTTTTCTGGGTGGGGGCACTGCTGCTCTGGTGGCTGAAACCGATACTTGAGCGGCCGCTGTTACACATCCTCAGCCACGCGGTATTTAATGACCTGCCCGATACCCGCAGTACGTTTACATTATTCCCAAGGCTCGCACTCAGACAAATTTTTTCCAGTCTGACCTGGCGTCGCCTGAGCCCAAACCGTTCAATGGATTTACCGGTATTACAACTGGAAGGGTTAAGTGGCGCGCGCCGGCAGGAACGCCTGGGCGTACTGCACCGTGAGGATTCAGCGCCCGCCAGTTGGATCAGCTTTATGGGGCTCATGCTGGAAATATTTTTATGGCTCGGCATGATCAGTTTTATCTGGACGCTGATTCCACGCGAGCTCGATATCGAGTGGGCGCATTTGTTTTTTGACCAGGAGTCTTCCAATCTCCATTTACTGCAATTATTGATTTGGTATCTCGCGCTCAGCCTTACCGCACCTTTTTACGTCGCCTGTGGTTTTGCGCTCTACTTAAATCGCCGTATTACTTTAGAGGCCTGGGATATCGATATTGCCTTTCGCCGCATCGCACATAAACGCATCCCGGCGCATATAGTGCCTTCGTTATTGTTAGCATTGAGCTTGGGGCTCGGTGTTTTTGCATTGGATGCACAGCGCAGCGCTTATGCCGATGATCAATTACCTGCAGTGGAAGATCCTGCGATCCTGGCTGAGGCTGCCGACGAAGCAGTGATCGACAAGCCAGTCGGCGAACTCACTCAAATTGATCGTAACCAGGCTCGCGAATCCGTTAAAGCTGTGCTGCAACAGGCAG
>JAJQJO010000114.1 GCA_021323495.1 Cellvibrio sp.
TCAAGGTAATATCCAGGTGCTGGTTAATAATGCGGCCAACGATCAGCGTTTTGATACACGCAGTATTACCGAAGCAGATTGGCATCGCGGTTTGGCGATTAACCTACATCCGGCCTTTTTTGCTGCGCAGGCAGTACAACCGATGATGGCTGCGCTCGGTGGTGGATCGATTATTAACATCAGTTCGATCAATGTGCAGTTCGGGCCGCCGCGTCTTGCAAGTTATATCACCGCCAAGGCAGGGATTTTGGGAATTTCCAAAGCGCTGGCGACGGATTACGGTGTGGATAATATCCGTGTGAATTCCATTTTGCCGGGTTGGGTGGCAACACCTAAACAATTGGAAAAGTGGTTGAGCGCGGAAGAGGAAGAAGAACTGATGAAGCGTGTGTGCCTCAAAAAACGTTTGGGTGCACATGACGTCGCGAATCTTGCTTTGTTTTTGGCGGCGGATGATTCCGCCATGATCACCTCGCAAGAATTTGTTGTAGACGGTGGGAGAATATAAGCAGGGAAAATTTTTATAACGGCATTGCTATAAGTGTTAATCCGGAAGCATTCATTAGTCAGCCTGATGAGTGCTTCTTGTTTAAGGGCGAACGGATTTGTTGTGAGTTTATTCGCTTACATAAAAAGAAAATTTTTTTAATAACAAAGTGCACACCATACGCACAACTTCATAGAGGTCAATCATGATTTTAAACGGACTCGATATCGGGGTGTTGATTGCATATACCCTGATTCTGCTATTTGTTGCCTATTGGGTATCGCGCGAGGAAAAAGGCCACGAAAAAAATGCCAACGATTATTTTCTTGCCAGTAAATCGCTACCCTGGTGGGCCATAGGTGCATCCTTAATTGCCGCCAATATTTCCGCTGAACAAATTATCGGTATGTCCGGATCCGGATATGTGATTGGTATGGGTATTGCCGCCTACGAATTAATGGCCGCAATTACATTAATTATTATCGCTAAATATTTCCTGCCGATTTTTCTTGCGAAAGGCATCTATACCATGCCGCAATTTTTGGAAAATCGTTACGATGGCCGAGTGCGTACCGTTATGGCCATTTTCTGGCTTGCGCTCTACACCTTTGTAAACTTGACCTCGGTGCTCTACCTTGGCTCGCTGGCTATTTCTCAATTCCTGGGAGTAGATATGCTGTACGGCATGATCTTCCTCGCGCTCTTCTCCATGACTTATTCGATTTATGGCGGCCTGAAAGCAGTTGCGATGACTGATATTATCCAGGTGGCACTGTTGGTGTTGGGCGGCATCCTGGTAAGTTATTTAGCATTGAATCAAATTTCGGGCGGCACCGGTGTGTTGGCCGGTTTTTCTACACTGCTAGAAAAAGCGCCGGAGAAATTCGATATGATTCTTTCGAAAGACAATCCCAGCTATGCCAACCTTCCTGGTATCTCGGTGCTAATTGGCGGCTTGTGGATTATGAACATCAGCTATTGGGGGTTTAACCAATACATCATCCAGCGGGCATTGGCGGCGAAAAGTTTGCAAGAAGCGCAAAAAGGGATGACCTTTGCGGCCTACATTAAATTGTTTGTTCCGTTGATTGTTGTGTTGCCAGGGATATGTGCGGTAGTTCTTGCGCCAGATTTAAGTAAGCCTGATCAGGCTTATCCGGAAATGATGAAGCTGTTGCCGCACGGATTGCTGGGTATTGCGTTTGCCGCATTGGTAGCCGCAATTGCGTCATCACTCAGCTCCATGAGTAATAGTATCTCTACGATTTTCACTATGGATATTTATAAAAAATCGATCAACCCGACTGCTTCTGAACATAAGCTGGTGTTTATTGGTCGCGCTACGGCATTTGTTGCCATGGTTATCGCGGTTTTACTTGCCAAACCTTTGGTCGGTAAATCAGAACAAGCATTCCAGTTTATCCAGGAATTTACCGGCTTCTTTACGCCAGGTATTGTGGTGATTTTCCTGTTCGGTTTCTTCTGGAAAAAAGCAACTGCAAGCTCTGCTTTAACAGCGGCAATTGCGTCGGTAACTTTTTCCTGGTTATTTAAAATATATATCCCTGAAGTACCGTTTATGGACCGTGTCGGTTTAGTCTTTATCCTCTGCTGCGTATTGGCGGTAGCGGTGACTTATCTGGGTGGCGCAAAAAATCAGGAAAACGCAATTGACCTTAATGATGTCAGCTTTAAAACCACATCCGGTTTTAATATTGGTGCGGTCGGCGTAATTCTTATCCTTATCGCAATCTATGCCACCTGGTGGTAAGCTGCGCAGCCTCTGAATCTGGTAAAAAACGCCCCGTTTCAGGGGCGTTTTTTTTGCTAATAAAATATTCTGCGATCCAACAGACAAAAGTAAATAATCATGGCTACCTTTGAACTTATCGATACAGTCCCTTGCGCCAACGTGCTGGGTGAAGGCGTGCAGTGGAATCATCAGGATGGCTGTTTTTGGTGGACGGATATTCCTTCGTCAAAACTTTACCGTTACCGCATTAGCGACAAACAACTCACAACCTGGGATGTACCCGAGCGACTTTGCTGTTTTACATTTGCTAAAAATGATGCACGCATTCTCGCAGCATTTGAATCAGGCTTTGCGTGGTTTGATATTGCGACTGGCGCGCTTGAATGGATCGCAAAACCGGAAGCGGGTATCAGGGGCAATCGCTCCAACGATGGTCGTTGTGACCGCCAGGGGCGGTTCTGGATGGGCACGAGCGTTGAACAAAAAAATACACCCGAACAAAGTGCCGCACTTTATTGTCTTGATCATCAATTTTCCGTCAGTAAACATTTTAGTGGTCTGACGATTTCCAACGCGCTTTGTTGGAGCCCGGATTCACGCAAGCTGTATCACGCCGATTCACCGAGCCATAGTATTCGTGTCTATGATTTTGATGCGCAGACAGGCGAGTTATCCAATCCGGAAGTTTTTGCGCACACCGAAATCGGTGTAGAACCCGATGGTGCCTGTGTTGATGCGGAAGGTTATGTCTGGAATGCCCAGTGGGGTGGCAGCAGGGTTGTGCGCTACGCTCCGGATGGCAATAAAAATCTGGTATTGGATATGCCGGTCTCACAAGCAACCTGTGTTGCTTTTGGTGGAAAAGATTTCAATTTGCTGGCGGTGACCAGTGCGCGTATTGGTTTGAGCGATGCTGCCATATCACAGCAGCCCCAAGCGGGTAACCTGTTTATTTTTAAAACAGAATTCACCGGTTTACCTGAAGTCTGGTTTGGTGCAGATCTCGGAACTTCATCATGAGCCAACAGCAGATCAAAATTGTTCTTGTCGATTATAACAATCCCCAACAAGGTAGTGATCTGGTGTTGTTGCTCGACAGCTATGCGCGCGATCCGATGGGTGGTGGCGAAGCCTTGGGTCAATTTGTAAAAGATAATCTCGTTAAGGAATTGTCAAAGCGTGATTTTGGTTTATCGTTGCTTGCCTACGTGGATAACCAGCCAGCCGGGTTGCTGAATGCATTTGAAGGCTTTTCGACCTTTGCTTGTAAACCATTACTGAATATTCATGACATTGTGGTGGTGGAACAATTTCGTGGTTTCCAGTTAAGCCAATTACTTCTGCAAGAGCTTGAAAAAATTGCGCGCGCTAAAGGTTGCTGCAAAATTACTTTGGAAGTGCTTGAGGGCAATACTATCGCACAGCGTGCCTACCAAAAAGCAGGTTTTGCTGGTTATGAGTTGGATCCGCAAATGGGCAAAGCAATGTTCTGGCAAAAGAAATTAATATAAATATTTTTCTCGTTTCACACCAGGTTCATAATTTGTAAAATCCACAACCCCAAGGTCACCGTCAGTAGCGACCAAAGTGTTGTCTGAGCGACAATATTAGCCGCCAGTTCTCCATTACCGTTCATCGCTTGTACCATCACAAAACTAATCGTGGCGGTGGGCGATGCAGCCAATAAAAACAAAATAGCGAGCGCATCACCGCTGAGCCCCAATCCAATTGCAACAGCGCAAGCGATGACGGGCGAGAGAATCAGCTTCCACACGCAAGCGCTAAATGTTGTAGGGTCAATGCGGGCCAGGCGTTCGATACTCAGTGAGCCGCCGATACAAATCAATGCGAGCGGCAACACCATCTGGCTTAAATATTTGAAGCTGCCCATGGCTACATCGGGCAAATCAAGGTTTGTTGCGTTCACTACAAATCCGGCAAAAATCGCAATGATTAACGGATTTTTTGCAATACCAATAAGTGTAGGGCGAAGTGAATTCGTCGCGTAGTGCAAACTGCGGTTCAATACATACACCGAAAGCACATTATAAAGTACCACCGTCATAGCAACGGGAAGTGAGGCCAACGCCAAACCTTTTTCACCATAAGCATTTGCACAAAATGCCAAGCCTAAAATCACCAGATTGCCGCGAAAAGCACCTTGAATAAATACACCTTCATCACGTACATCCGTACAGTGCCAATGGGCGGTTAACAAACTGCCGATAAAAACGCAGCAGGTCATCCCGCCAAAGGCAATCAATAGACTCCAATCGGTAATTTGGGATAAATCAGTGGTTGCGCTGGTGCTGAACAGCATCACCGGCAAGCCAATGTTATATACCAACTTCGATGCTATTTTGATAAATTCTTTGTTGATCATGCTGCGCCTTTTCAGCCAGACACCGAGAAAGAGCATCACAAAAATGGGGGCGGTGATGTTGAAGGCGAAGAGAAAAGTATTGAGTGCGTTCTGAAACAAATCCAATTCTCTAAAAAGGGAGGGGAAAATAAAAAGCCCGGAGAACCGGGCTATTCTAAACTGCTAGGGCGATTATTCAGGGACTACAAATGGGAAATATTTTTTCGCATTGTTAAAGCTAATATCCTGAATCATCTTACCAACCATTTTGGTGTCGTTAGGCACTAAACCTTTGGCCATATCGCGCCCTAGAATTCCACACAAAATGCGGCGGAAATATTCGTGGCGTGAATAACTCAGGAAGCTGCGGCTGTCAGTTAGCATGCCCACAAAACGGCTTAGCAAACCTAATTGGCTCAATGCTTCGATCTGGCGGGTCATGCCTTCCATTTGGTCGAGGAACCACCAGCCGCTGCCAAACTGGATTTTGCCCGCTGATGACCCGTCCTGGAAGTTGCCGATCATAGTACCGATCACTTCATTATCGCGTGGGTTCAGGTTGTAAATAATAGTTTTCGCAAGTTTGTTCTGATCGTCCAAACGGCCGAGAAATTTTGCCAGGGGTTTAGCGTAGTTGTGATCACCAATGGAATCAAAGCCGGTATCCGCGCCCAAGGTACGGAACAAGCGCGGGTTGTTATTGCGGATTGCACCAATATGAAATTGTTGTACCCAGCCCTTGGCGTGATCCTGCAATGCAAATTCCACCATCATCGCTGATTGGAATTTTTCAATTTCAATTGCATCCAGATCTTTGTGGCCACGAATTTTCAGGAAAATAGTTTTGATTTCTTCCTGGGTGTAATCGGCTGCATAGACAGTTTCCAGCCCATGGTCGGACAAACGGCAACCATTTGCGTGGAAATAGTCGTGGCGAATATCCAGCGCTTTCATCAAGTCTTCAAAAGAATTGATATTAACGTCGGCGGCAATCGCTAAACGATCCAGATATTTATTATAGGCCTCAGTGTTTTCCACCATCATTGCACGGTCAGGACGCCAGGTGGGAAGCATCGCCGACTTGAAAGATTTGTCGGCCGCAACGGTTTTATGGTGGGCGAGATCATGGATGGGATCATCGGTAGTGCACACCATTTTCACATTAGCTTGAGCCATCAAACCGCGCGCGCTGAATTCGGGTGTGGCGAGTAGCTCGTTACATTCATCCCATGTGCGTTTGGCATTGCTGCTATCGAGCAGGCGGTCAGTAATACCGAACGGCTTGCGCAGCTCCAAATGGGTCCAATGGTAAAGCGGGTTGCGCAAGGTATAGGGCACGGTTGCACACCATTGTTCAAACTTTTCCCAATCGCTGGCATCACCGGTACAAAACCGCTCGTTCACGCCGTTGGAGCGCATCGCTCGCCACTTGTAATGATCGCCTGCCAACCAGACTTCAGTAAGGTTTTTGAATTGCTTATTCTGGCCTACTTGTTCAGGAGGGAGGTGGCAGTGGTAATCAATGATGGGCATATTCCTGGCATACTCATGAAAGAGTATTTTTGCCTGCTCAGTGTCGAGCAAAAAGTCGTCGTGGATAAAGCTCATTCTCACAATTCCTCAATAATGCCGAAGCGACAGCGGATCCGCGTGAGGCTGTGCGATGGCAAGATAATTTTTACGCTCAACGCATGTCTTTAGCTTAGCTCGGAAAATGAGCAGCTAAACCTTATAAAAGGGAGACTGGCTGAAGATTGTTATTCCATCAAGCGCTATACCTGAAGGGATAAGTTTGACCGAGGATTGCCTGCCCAAAGGCTAGTTTGATAACCAACAATAACCGTAAAGATCGGGCGCGTTGCTATGTTGCAACTTGTACGCAAGTGTAACCTGCGCCATTCAAAATACCAACTGGCCGAACAAAGCTTTTAACGCCGCGATTACACTTATTTAAGTGCAAATGTAACCGTTTACAGTATACTGTTTGCCGTGATGGAACCGGTTAAGCAAAACCTTGCCCATGGGCTATAGTCAAAACACCTGTCGCATTTTGCGATTGTTGCGACTATCACCAGCTAAATGGAGCCTGCCATGACTAAACCGATCGTTCATAACAACCCTTATTATGAGCTGTTGCGTGCAGAACGGGTGGCTGAATTTAACCAGCGCAAAGCACGTGGGGAAGTGAAAGAAGGCATGTTGCGCGGGGGTGATTTACGCGGTCTGGATTTGCGTGAGTTGGACGCGAGTGGCCTGGATTTGCGCGACGCTTATTTCCGTGGTGCTGATTTGCGTGGTATCGATTTCCGCAATACCCAGCTGGAAGGCGCCAGTTTTTGCCAGGCGCATATTTCCGGTTGTTTTTTTCCGCGTGAAATCACCGCAGATGAATTGCGGCTTTCATTTGATCTAGGTATACGCGTGCGCTACCAGACCGAATAATTTTCATCATAACGATAAATTACAGAATAATTATTTTCCAATGCCAGGGATCCCTGACGCGTTGGAATGACGTTAAGAAATAACACAGCTGCGAAAATTACGTATAAAAATTTAACATTCAACTATTACAAAATTACCTATTTCCACGAGGATAACAATGAATAAGCCTTTGTTACTGGCATATTTGCCGGTATTTGCGCGCAGCTCAGTCTTAGTAATGATGGTGTCGGCGATAATCGGTTGTAACCAATCGGATAAGGCTACTCCCTCCGCATCGACATCTACCCAAACCGTAAACAGTGTTGCAGATGAACAAAAGCCGGATGCAGTTGAAATCAATATTGTTGATAAAAAGGCGACTTTTGAAACCCGCTCACTGTTTGCATTTCTGCAGGCACAGCGCAAAAAATCAATTATGTTTGGCCATCAACATGAAACCACGCAGGGATTAACCATTACCTCCACCGATGGTACCCAATCAGATACGCTTAATGCAGTCGGCGATTTTGCGGCTGTTTATGGTTGGGATACACTTTCGATTGTTGCGCCCAAACCAGAAGGCGATGTGGTAGAGCAGATTAAAAAAGCCTATGCGCGCGGCGGCATCATCACTGTGAGTTCGCATTTTGATAATCCCATTACCGATCAACAAAAAGGCGTGTGGCCGGTGGGAACGTCATGGGATAAAACCCCTGCGGTAGTTGCCGCATTACCCGGTGGTGAATTTAATTCTGTCTACAATGGCTATCTCGATCAACTCGCTGACTGGGCGAATAACCTCAAAGATGGGAACGGTAAATTAATTCCGGTTATCTTCCGCATATTGCACGAGAATACCGGCAGTTGGTTTTGGTGGGGAGCGGAGCAGTCCAGCCCTGAGCAATATCAAAAACTCTACCAATATACGGTGGAATATTTGCGCGATACCAAAGGCGTACACAATTTTTTATACGCTTATTCCCCCAATAACTTTCAAGATGCTACCGAGGCCAATTACCTGGAGCGCTACCCCGGCGATGCGTGGGTTGATGTGCTGGGCTTTGATGCTTATGGCGAAGTGGAGAACAACGAAAGTTGGTTCAGGAACGTTGTTGCCAATGCAGCGCTGGTCGCCCGTATGGCGGATGAGCGCGGCAAAATTCCGGTGATTTCCGAGATCGGAATTCGAGCTCCCGATATTGAAGCGGGTAAATATGATAATCGTTGGTATCGCAAATTAATTGGCAGTTTGAAAGCAGACTCTGATGCACGCACAATTGCCTTTCTGCTCACCTGGCGCAATGCCCCTGAAGGTGTTCCTGGACCCGAAGGCAAAAATGTCCCGCATTACTGGGTTCCTGCCAAGCGCGAAGAAAATATCAACAATGGGACTTTGGAAGATCTGCGTGAATTCTACAACGATGATTTTACCGCGTTTAACCGTGATATTTCGGATGTTTACACGATTGAAACCCGCTTAAAATAATTGGCGCTTTCAATAGTAAAAACGGCCTTCACTGAAGGCCGTTTTTATTTGTGTGCGGGTAAAAATCCGTTAAATTCCTGCGCTCCTCGTTCTATGTCGTTAGTATCCCTGCGTTAAATTAATATCGGTGCCACTACTGGATATGCATCAGGCGATTCATATAACAATTAAAGCTACAATTAGCTAAACAACAGCAAGAGGTTCAAACATGAAGTTCCCCCCCAAGTTCAGCGTACTGGTAATGGCCTGCGTCTTCGCTGGCGCCCAACCAACTACTGCGCAAGATGCGCTGGCCCCGCCACAAAAACTGACAGTCCAGCCGTGGATGAAGACCGACTTGAGTGCCGCCGAGCGCACGCAGCTGGTGCTGAACGAAATGACGCTGGATGAAAAATTATTATTAGTGGTTGGCTATTTTGGCACCGATGCACCCTGGAAAAATTTTACGCGTCCAGTCGAGTCTTATCCACAATCAGCGGGTTTTGTCTATGGCGTTCCGCGCCTTGGAATTCCCAATATCTGGCAGGCTGATGCAGGTGTCGGTGTTGCATCGCAAAGCGGGCCGAATGTACGTGAGCGCACAGCCTTACCTTCGGGCATGAACACAGCTGCAACCTGGAATCCACAGGTTGGATTTGAGGGGGGCGCCATGATTGGTGCCGAAGCGCGCATCTCCGGCTTTAATGTGTTGCTTGCCGGCGGCGTTAACCTTGTGCGTGAGCCGCGCAATGGGCGCAATTTTGAATATGGCGGTGAAGATCCGTTATTGGCGGGCGTAATGGTTGGCGAGCAAATCAGAGGTGTGCAATCCAATAATATTGTCGCCACCTTAAAACATTTTGCATTTAATAATCAGGAAACCGGACGTTTTCATCTGGATGCAAAAATCGATGATGCCGCTGGCCGCATGTCGGATTTGCTAGCATTGCAAATTGCCAATGAAATAGGCAATCCAGGTTCGGTCATGTGTGCCTACAATCGCGTGAATGGTGTTTATGCGTGTGAGAGCGATTATTTACTCAATGAAGTTTTGAAGAAAGACTGGGGCTTTAAAGGTTGGGTCATGTCCGATTGGGGCGCAACCCACAGCACTATCCCTGCTGCGAACAATGGGTTGGATCAACAATCCGGTTTGCCGTTTGATTTTGCGGCTTATTTTAAAGAGCCGTTAAAAGAAGCAGTGATGAATGGCTGGGTACCGCCGGCGCGTTTGGATGATATG
>JAJQJO010000115.1 GCA_021323495.1 Cellvibrio sp.
CGGCTTTTTTATTGGTGTTACGCGATTAGAAAGTCATGCGCAAACCTGCAGCAATTTCTGATGACTCAGATCCCAGGCCTACATCACCGGTCACAGAAAAGTTGGGGGCAAACCAATAGGCAACACCACCACTTAATACGGTGTTACCGTCAAACGCGGTGTGATGCGCTAATTGAGCTTTGAGTTCAAGATCATTGGCTACAAAACCACGCAGGCCTACGGCAGCAATCAAACCTGAATCACTGTCACCGTGATCTACTGATGTGTTTTCCACACTCAAGGCTCCGTAGATGCTGGAATCAGCACCAAAGAGCGTGCGATAACCAAGACCTCCACTAAGGTTTTCTGAACCACAGCGACCGCCGCTAACATCGCTATAAGATGCCAGCACAAAAAAATCATCGTTTAATTCAAAACTGCCACCCAAACGCAATCCATCCTGATTGCAATCATAATCGTCCACATCCTGATCTATGTACTGGATGCCAGCATAATTGTAGCTAACCACATTGTTCGCCATAACACTTGCGCTACCAAACAGACTCGTCACTGCAATTGCAAAGCTGATTTTTTTCATTGAATTTTTCATTGATTAAGGTCTCCAGTAAGGTCTTCCGGGGTGATACTAGTTGGTGCGGATGAATGAATCCTGAACACAGTGCTCATAGGGATTAGGCGTGCGCATTATCTGTTGAAGTTGTCAGTAAGAGGTTGCGGCAGTTCTCGTTATTTTTGTTGCCAACTTCACTTTATAAACAATCCGTGATTTTCAATAACAATTATTGAAATTAATTTTGTTCGTAAAAAAAACAAAATTAATAACCGATCTGGGTAATACCGGGATCATCAACCACTGGCTGCGCACGCACCTGTAAAATACGCCGCCCTTCCATCTTGTTGATGCGGAACTGGTAGCCTGCAAGCACAATTTCCTCACCTACTACTGGCACACGCTGCAGTTGTTCGAGTAGTAACCCGGCGAGTGTAAAGTAATCACCAGCACCTGGCTCCAGTTTGATATGTAAGCATTCCTCAAGTTGCTCCAGCGAAATACTGCCATCGAGGAACCAGCCATCATCAATCCGGGTTGCAAATGGTTCATCGTAGGTATCAACCAATTCACCGGCAATAGCGGCAAGCAGGTCGCCAGTGGTGACCACGCCTTTAATACTGCCGTATTCGTCGATCACTATGGCCAATGGCAAGGGTTCCTGGCGCAACATCTCCAATACTTTAAGTGCACTGGTGCCCTCAGGCACCGCAAGGGGCGAGAGCGCCAGCTTGGCGAGATCGAGGGGTTGGTTGTCGAGCGCGGCGGTAAGAAGGTCGCGGCTCTGCACTACACCAAGCAAGTTATCCAGTTCGTCGCGCGCCACCAACAGGCGGGTTTGCGGCGTGGTTTTGAGGATCCCCAACAGTTCCGCCGGGGTAGCTTGGGCATCGACCCAAACGATATCGGGGCGCGGGGTCATAAGCGATTGGACCGGACGCTCCGACAGTTGCAATACGCTGCGGATCATACTGCGCTCGCTGTGCTCAAACGCCAGCGCTTCATCACCTGGACCAGCAGTCATACCTGCGATGTCCGCGCCAACTTCATCGGCATCACTGCGGCCGCCAAGAAGCTTCAACACCGCTTCCGCTGTGCGGTCGCGCAATGGGCGCTCACCAATCAAGTGACGGGTGCGATTGGAACGAGCCAACTGATTGAAAACTTCGATCAGTACCGAGAAGGCAATCGCGCCGTAGAGATAGCCCTTGGGGATTTCAAAACCAGCACCTTCAGCCACCAGGCTGAAACCAATCATCAGCAGGAACCCGAGGCAGAGCATTACCACTGTGGGATGGCGGTTGACAAAATCGGTCAGGGCTTTGCTCGCGACTATCATGATGAGCATGGCGATAATCACTGCGATCATCATAATTTCCAGATGATCGACCATGCCTACGGCCGTGATAACTGCATCTAGCGAAAAAACCGCATCCAGTACGATTATCTGCGCAACAACCGCCCAAAAAGCGGCGTGGATACGGGTATTACGTGGCAGTTGGATTTTGCCTTCAAGGCGTTCGTGGACTTCGACAGTTGCTTTGAACAGCAAAAAGAGGCCCCCGAGCAGCAGGATCAGGTCGCGCCCGGACAGGGTTTTATCAAAGACGCTGAACAGCGGCTCGGTAAGTGTCACCAGCCAGGAGATTCCCGCCAGCAAAAGAAGGCGCATCAGCAGCGCCAACCCCAAGCCGATTACGCGCGCTTTGTCGCGCTGGTGGGGCGGCAATTTATTAGCCAGGATCGCGATGAAGATGAGGTTGTCGATCCCCAATACGATTTCCAGCACTATGAGAGTTAACAGCCCCAGCCAAGCGCCGGGGTCAGCTATCCATTCCACACTATTTCCTCGTCAAACAATCCGGTCAAGCATGGCGAGAACGGTCTGGACCGCTACCCACACCAACCCACTCAGGAAACCCCAGGCTGCAATGCCTATAGCGATCCCTACGAGCACGCACACACCGTCGCTTTCAATCAGCCCCAATGCGATAAACAGAATCCCCAATGCAGGCAAGAGATTGCCCAAGGGAATTGGCAGCACCAGGAGGAATGCCAGCAGTACGCAAAATGCCCCTAACCAGCGCTCGGCGCTCCCCAGGGTGAGGACGGGAATACGCGGGCGCATCAACTTTTCAATGCGCCTGAGCCAGGGAGCAACTTTATTGATCAGTTTTTGGAAATCAGCAGTCGCCAGTGAACTATCGGCAATCCAGCGAGGTAAATAAACACGTTTATGTCCCAGTGCCATCTGCACCGCAACCAATAACATCGGCAAGCCGGTGATGGTAGAGACCCCGGGGATCCCGAGGATCGGCAGAGAATTGGGCAAGGCAAAAATCAACAGAATAAAACCGAAGGAACGTTGGCCGAGGGACTCGGTAATGTCGCGCACCCGCACCCGTTCAGCGGTGAAGTTCGCAGCAAAAGCCAACAGCAAAGAGGATAAACTGGCACTGGAGTGACGCAAGGCAGGCAGCCTCAGGTCGGGTTCAGACGATGGCATTGAGGAACCAGGAGTTATCAAGATGGCGGGATTCTACTGTAGTCAGGACGACAATGCCTAGCGCACTGCTTTGCAGTTGCGAAACTTTACGCTTATAAAACACAATCCCGGTCAGGTATGGGCAAATAGCGCTTGCGCCAGCACCTGTTCATGTATCGTTTTTAAGGGAGACGACCGTGCAGGTTCGTTTTATTGATTCTATCCACCAGATTGATGCCGCGCACTGGAACGCCCTTTGCCCATCAGATTATCCCTTTGTGCGCTACGAATTCCTTGCCGCATTGGAGGACAGTGGTTGCGTTTGCATCGCCACCGGCTGGCAAACAAAGCACCTGCTAATATTTGCCGATGGACAATTGCTCGCCGCATTGCCCGGCTATATAAAAAGCCATTCCTACGGTGAATATGTGTTCGACTGGAGCTGGGCGGATGCCCACCGCCGCCATGGTTTTCATTATTATCCCAAATGGATTAACGCCGTCCCTTTCACGCCCTGTGTAGGCCCACGCTTGTTATGCAACAACCAGGCGCTCACCCGGGAACTAATTCACTTTGTTACTGACGCGCTCATAACCCAGTGTATTACGCAGGATTTTTCTGGTTGGCATTGTCTATTTCCTGAAGCCGGATACAGCGAACAATTGCGCACCAATAATATATCCCTACGGCTGGGCTGCCAGTTCCATTGGTTTAATCGCGGGTATCACAGCTTCGATGATTTTCTCGCACAGATGAGTTCGCGCAAACGCAAAAATATCGCCAAAGAACGAAAGCAAGTTAGCGAGCAAGGATTTATTTTCGAAATAAAAACGGGAGCCGCATTAACCGTTCAGGATTGGGAGACATTTTACGCTCTCTATCGCACTACTTATTTAAAGCGCAGCGGCCACAAGGGTTATTTGAGCGAAGAATTTTTCCAGCAACTCGGCGCGACCATGAGCGAAAACCTGGTGTTAATCAATGCTGTGAAAATAACGGAGGGCGGCACACCCGATGTTATAGCCGCATCACTTTTTTTGCGCGATAGCACGACACTCTACGGACGCTATTGGGGCTGCTTTGAAGAATACCAATTCCTGCATTTTGAAACCTGTTATTACCAGGGCATTGACTATGCTATCGCCAATCAATTAACACGCTTTGATGGAGGAGCCCAGGGCGAGCACAAGATTGCGCGAGGATTTGAACCTGTGCTTACCCATTCCAACCATTGGATTCGCGAGCCAGGCTTTCGAACTGCGATCGAACATTTTATCGCAGAAGAAGCGGTGGGAATTGAAGCCTATGCCGAGGATGCACGCGCTCATTTACCCTTCAAGCATTTGACTGCAACATAAAAATGGCGCACCCGGTGCGCCATTTTTAACTCGGATATAAATTTTACACTTTAAAGCTATCGATTTGTTTTTTCAGTTCACTGGTTTCATTAATCAATTGGCTACCGCTGTGATTGACTACTTGTGCATTTTCCACCACATTTTCCGATAGACCATGGATCGCCGTGATATTTTTACTTACTTCATTGGCGACCGAACTCTGCTGATGTGACGCTGTGGCAATCTGGTGATTCATATCGTTAATTATGCCGATATTCGCACGAATTTTGTCCAGCGCCCCACCCACTTTGGAAGCCGTATCAATTGTCTCCCTCGCTGAGGCAGTACTGGTGTTCATAGCCTGATGTGCTTCATCGGCAGCGCGTTGTAGCTGCACAATGATCGATTCAATTTCTTCAGTTGATGAGCGGGTCTTTTGCGCGAGCGAGCGCACCTCATCAGCCACCACTGCGAAGCCGCGCCCCTGCTCACCGGCCCGTGCTGCTTCAATCGCCGCATTCAGCGCAAGTAAATTAGTTTGTTCTGCGATAGTGCGAATCACTTCCATCACCGAGCCGATATTGACCGAATTATTTTTTAACACCTGGATTTTTTGCGCAGTAGATTCAATTTGCCCGGTCAAACGGTTAACGTTTTCGAGCGAAAGGTTAACGATGGTATTACCTTCTTCAGCCAGGATGCTGGTGGCATTAGTGCGCTCGGCGGTATCGCCCGCGTGACGTGCAATTTCGTTGGCCGAGGCCGACAATTCTTCCACCGCTGTCGCTACCAATTCAATTTCGCGCAATTGTTGCGAAGTGGAATTCACCGTGCTTTCAGTGGCATTGCTCATTTTATTGACGTTGACGCGCACTTTGTCATTTACCTGCACTACGTTGCGGATAATGTCGGCGATATGCTCCATTACCCGGTTAAAGTTGTGCGCGAGCGCGGCAATTTCGTTTTGGCTTTCGGTAGGCAAGCGACGGGTCAAATCACCACCCCCATCAGCAATAGTGGCCAACGAGCGGGTCACTTCATCGACCGGTCCCAGTACCAAACTACGAATCAGCCCGTATACCGTAATCAGGCTCGCCGCCAACAGGGCAAGCACGGTAAATACGTTGGTCTGGATTTGGTCCTGAAGTGTCTCACTCATTTCCTGAGTGGAAAAGATAATGTCATAGCTGCCAATGGTACTGCCGTTGTAAATAATCGGGATAGCCGCACGAGTAACCTGGTTTTCACTGCGATCATCATCCGCCGCCTTGGCGAGTGATTGGCCACGATGGTCAACGACATTCACCGAGGTTACCAGGGAAGTGTTCACGAGGGATTTTGCAATAGCCTCAATCTGCTGGAAATCATAGGCGAAGACGGCCTCAAGAATCGAGCTATTAGTCAGCTCAATCATCGCTGACGTCTCTGCCTCCAACTCTTTTTCCAGATCATTTGCTGCAATTTTATAATTGGCAAAGGCAACTATAACCGCGATCGCCACCATGGCAATAGTCAACACCATCATCAATTTAGTGAGTAAAGATTTTTGTACCATGTTTCCCCCGAAAATATTCGGCTATTCATCTTATTAATGTCAATTTTTATAGCGGCAAGTACACCCCGAACTTGAGTAATGCTGACGCAACTACTTGTGCAGGGTGTTTTACAGACGGTATTGATAGAGCTGTAGAAATAATGCCAATGGCCGTTTGTATACCAGTTAGCAGAGTATAGACACAGCTTTGCGAAGCTGCGCGCAGAAGAAAAGAAGATCTAAAAAGATGTTTTTAATGCCAAAGCGAATATAGGTGACAGATAATGCGGTGAGCCGAAGCGGCTCACCGCATTATCAGGCAGGCTGAATTTAATCCTCGCCATCACCATCAGGATCATTGCCACCGGCCATCCCCAACTCTTTTAGTTTGCGGGTCAGGGTGTTGCGCCCCCAGCCGAGCAAGTTGGCAGCATCGCGCTTGCGGCCAGCAGTGTACTTCAACGCAGTTTCAATCAGGGCACGCTCAAAGGTCGGTACCGCTTCACTCAGTAGTTGATGCTGACCGCGGGTCAGCGCTTGGTCAGCCCAATGGCGCAGAGCTTTTTCCCAATCGTCCGCCGGCGTGCTGGTCTCTTTGTTTTCAAGCAGCTCCGGTGGTAAATCTTCGATATGTACTTCACGCCCGGACGCCATGACTGTGATCCAGCGACAAGTGTTCTCCAACTGGCGCACATTGCCCGGCCATTGCAGGGTGCAAAAATACTCTTCAGTCTCTGGTAGCAGGACTTTTGGATCGACATTCAACTCAGTCGCTGCTTTATGCAGGAAGAAGCGTGCCAGCTTGGGGATATCCTCACGGCGGTTAGCCAGCTTGGGGATGTGGATACGGATCACATTCAAACGATGGAACAGATCCTCACGAAAACGGTTATCTGCAACCAGGGTCTCAAGATTTTGATGCGTTGCGGCAATAATCCGCACATCCACCTTGACCGGGGTGTGGCCGCCGACGCGATAGAACTCACCATCCGCAAGTACGCGCAGCAAACGGGTTTGGGTTTCGGCAGGCATATCGCCGATTTCGTCAAGGAACAGCGAGCCGCCGTTGGCTTGCTCAAAACGCCCCTGGCGCTGGGCAGCGGCGCCGGTAAAGGCGCCTTTTTCATGGCCAAAAAGCTCGGACTCCATCAAGTCCTTGGGAATCGCTGCCATATTCAGGGCAATAAAAGGCTCGTTACGGCGCGGACTATGGCGATGCAAGGCGCGTGCAACCAACTCTTTACCGGTACCTGACTGACCATTGATCAATACAGTGATGTTGGATTGCGAAAGACGGCCAATCGCACGAAATACTTCCTGCATCGCCGGTGCTTCACCGATGATTTCGGTATTGGTTTCCAACGCAGTCTCGGCGCCATGCTCAGTTTTTTGTTCTTGCGCATGGGCGAGCGCGCGCTGGGTAACGGCGACGGCATCATCCACATCAAAAGGTTTGGGCAGGTATTCGAAAGCACCACCCTGATAGGCAGCAACGGCGCTATCCAGATCCGAGTGCGCGGTCATGATAATGATCGGTATCTGGGGATGGGTATTGTGCAGGTTGCCCAGCAGTGTCAATCCGTCAGTGCCCGGCATACGGATATCACTGATGATGGCATCAGGGGTATCGCGGTTAAGTTGGCTCATGGCGCTGTCACCTGAGTCAAACACGCGAGTTTCAATGTTCGCACCTTGCAGGGCCTTTTCCAGCACCCAGCGGATCGAACGATCATCATCGATAATCCAGACTTTATTAGACTTCTGCATGTTGCGCTTCCATTGGTAAGTAGAGCGAGAAACGGGTTTTGCCCGGCTCGCTTTGGCACTCGATGAGGCCATGATGTTGATGGATCAGGTGTTGCGAAATGGTCAAACCAAGCCCGGTACCTTCGGCACGGCCGGAGATCATCGGGTAAAAAATGTTTTCGATCATGTCGGCCGGAATACCGGGACCGTTGTCGATAATGTCGATACGGCAGATGAGCGCGTGATGTTTGCGCCCGATAGTGTATTGACGCTGGATGCGGGTGCGCAGCTGGATCACCCCATTGAGCACGTTAGCCTCAACCAGCGCTTGCATGGCATTGCGCACTATATTCAGCAACGCCTGGATCAGCATTTCCTTGTCACCCTGCATGGCGGGAATACTTGGATCGTAATCACGCACGATTTTGATCGCGTCACTGCTTTCAGCTTTGATAATGCTCGCTACCCGCTCAATTGCTTCGTGGATATTGAGCGACTGCCATTTGGGCAATTGATTAGGGCCGAGCATGCGGTCAACCAGATTGCGCAGGCGATCCGCCTCATCAATGATGATATTGGTGTATTCAGTCAACCCGGAGTTGGGTAGCTCACGCGCCAGTAATTGAGCCGCACCGCGGATGCCGCCCAAGGGGTTTTTGATCTCATGTGCCATACCACGCACTAGATTGCGGGTGGTCTCATGCGAGGTGGTGAGCATCTCTTCGCGGCTAATACGTAAGAGACGGTCGATGGGCTGGATTTCAATGATCAGGCCATCGTGATCGCCAAATGGGGTCACGGTGTAATCAACCGTGATAGAGCCACCGCTGAGCAATCGCCATTCCGCGTGACGTTTGGTGTAATGGTTAGCCTGTGCCGCCGCGAGCTTCAGCTGGCGATCCGTCTCATCTGACTCGTAGAAAAAGTAAGTAATCGGCTCGCCGGTGTTGCTCTCGCAGCTCATCGCCAACAGCGCTTCGGCAGCAGGGTTCATATGGCACAGTAGCAAGTCGGTATCCACCAAAATAATGGCGGTACTTAAGCTGTCCAATATGGGTTTGTAGATATCGCGTGGACTCACCAGCTGCTGCACTCCTGAACGCCTCGACAATGGGCATTGAGGCTACTGCAAAAACCAAACCAAGTTAGAAACACCCCTGATTCGATAGTTTTAACCGCCGCTGCTATCCATTTTGGGGATTTTCAGGGAAATGATAGCTCCATTTTGGTGCAACTAATGAGGAGTGGGTTTTGGCAGGGCATTATTTTTTATATTTGAGCGAATAACGTTCACGATTGTCGGAGCTGACGTGCCCAATGATTGACCATTCTGATCTATCACTTCCACTACTAGGGTGTGGGTGCCACGCGGGACATCCTTGACGATAATGTTATTCATAGTCGTCTCCTCCAAGAGCTCCCCATTCATAAAATACACCAGCAGGTGCCCTTGCTGGAGCGTCGGAGTCAAATTAACCGCTATCGCCAAATCCCGCTGACCGACCGGGATGGTGACATCGGAGCGGGGACTGATGATGCCGAGCTGATAGTTGAATGCCGCCTGCTGTGACGCAAAAGAATCTACCGGCATCGATTGGGGAAGAGCTTCGGATTGCGCACCTGGCACTGTATTGATCTCGCGCAACTCAACCTTTTCAGCCTTGCCGGTCTGGGGATTGTCGGTATATTTAATGTTGCCATCTTTGTCGACTGTCTTGTACACATCCGCTGCCGCCATTTGCGCCAGCAATACCATTATCACTAACAGACTACGCATTACCTTCCCCTCATCCAATCCGTTTTCCCTAGAGTACTCCGGCACTCCATAAAGAAAAAGCCCGCACCGTTTCCGGTGCGGGCTTTTTCACAGATTCACCAAATGAAGCCGGTCAACCTCCAGCAAGACTTACATGCTGTACTTACACACTGTAGTAGAGTTCAAACTCTACCGGGTGCGGAGTCATGTTAATACGCTGGATCTCTTGTTTCTTCAGGTCGATATATGCATCGATAAAGTCTTTGGAGAACACACCGCCAGCCAACAGGAAGTCATGGTCCGCTTCCAGGTTAGC
>JAJQJO010000116.1 GCA_021323495.1 Cellvibrio sp.
AACCGTTATACCAATTCGGTAATCGCACTGGAAACCGCGTCTATCTGTGAAATTCCCTTTAATCGCATGGAAGAGCTGAGCTTGCAAATACCCAATCTGCAGCGCCATTTCTTTCAATTGATGAGCCGTGAAATAACCCAGGATCAACAAATAATTACCTTGCTAAGCAAAAGCAGTGCAGAAGAGCGGATTGCTGCATTACTGTTGAGTATTTCCAACCGCAATAGTCGCCGCCAGTTGTCTGCCAATGCCTTTCGCTTACCTATGTCGCGCACTGATATCGGTAATTATCTGGGGCTTACGATAGAAACCGTAAGCCGTATTTTTACCCGCCTGCAAAACCAGGAAGTCATCGCAGTAGATAAAAAAGAAATCCTAATTAAAAACATGGACCAGCTGCGTGCTATCGCCAACGGCGATACCTGCAACTAATCCAAACGAGTAACTAACAAATGACCGATAACAATCGATTGGAAAAAACCCTTGCCGCATTCGATGCAGCCAATTTACAAGATCCCAATACAGAGATGGTTGACGGCAAAGCTGTTGCCAAAGAGTGGATCTACGCACAACGCATGAGCGCGCAACTGCATAAATTTTGTGAAGCACCGTCGGAGGTATTACAGCTGGCAGCGCGCAGCCAACATATTTGCCGCTGGAAAAGCCCACGTAGCGATTACCCCATGGATAAAAGTGGCTATAAAAAATGGCGGCTGGACCTGGCCCAACTACACGGTGAAGTTGCTGGTGGCATCATGGCGGAACAGGGTTATGAAGAAAGCATGATCTCACGCGTCAAAGATTTGTTGCTTAAACGCAGTTTAAAACGCGACGATGAAGTACAGGCACTGGAAGATGTTGTCTGCCTGGTATTTATTGAATTTTATCTGGAGGATTTTGCCAGCAAACACGATGAAGAAAAACTGATCGACATTATTCGCAAGACCTGGAACAAAATGTCGGCCAAAGGCCATGAGGCTGCGTTAAAGCTTCCATTATCTGAATCAATGCTCGCATTGGTTGGCAAGGCATTGAGTGCAATCTGACCGGGTGTTAGCGTCCAATCATATTTCATCTGTACCGCAATCCGGTTTTTATAACGACAATCCACTAAATAAAAAGGAAACCCTGTGTATCTAGCCCTGAAACATCTCCATCTAACGTTTGTTTTTTTATCCCTGCTGGCTTTTTTTGTGCGCGGCATCTGGCTGTTTATGAACTCCGGCATGCTTGGCAAAAAATGGGTAAAAATACTGCCACATATCATCAGCACCATTTTATTAGTGAGCGGAATAGTATTAGCAGTGCATCTGGGTTTATCACCCGGCAGCCAGCCATGGTTGATGGCGAAAATTATTGGATTGATTGCCTACATTGGCTTGGGAGTAGCAGCATTCAAGGTGCCGAATCCCGGTGCACGCAAATTCCTCTGGGTTGGTGCCCTGATCGTATTCGCCTACATGGTTAGCGTGGCTATCAGTAAAAATCCATTGGGCTTTTTTGGTTAATCCTTTTACTTGAATCCTATCCAGGGCAGCCGGGCGCTGCCCTTTTTGTTTATCCCCCGTTAACGCTCCCCCTGAAATTTTCCCCGAGCCTCACACAAGCTATCCACTTACGCTTGCAAATTCCCAGTGACCCACTAGGCTTAATACTAAAAGCTATATACAGATTTAATTTTATTTACAATACTTGACGTCGATTTAAAAGTGATTTATATCACAGTCCAGTTGTTCAGCTTTCACATAACTTTAATAATTGGTGAGCCCCCTATGAAAAACATCCTATTGACCATCGCCTTGCTATCTTTGGCACAACTCGGTTTTGCCTGCGATGAAGCTTGCAAACGTGCCAAGGCTGAAACGGCCAATAATATAAAGTTCCCCACCTATCTGAACACCAAGTACTGTAAATCAACCGGCCTCGACTTTTTAATGCAGGGCCGCAAAAGCTTGCAAACCTACCGCGATAACCAGTTGCCAACGGCCCATCGTGGTGGAGCTAAAAATATTCGCCTGTTTATCTTGCAACGCAAAGATTGGTTGCAGGAATGTGATAATTATTTGCAATTAACAGAGCAAGGCCGGATTTTTCGCGATAAAGAAAGCACCGATAAAATTATCGCTGCCATGGCTGCTACAGCGGGTGAATTGGAAAAAATCATGAAGCGTCCCAAGACCGAAACTGAAAGCCTGGAGCTGGTGACTGCCCCTGCCATCCAGAAATTTGATGAAATGTTCAAACTGATTGATGCACATTATCTGGAATTGCAAAGACGCGGCCTGCTGTAGTATTTGATACCAGGCAGGTGTAAAAACGGCAAAACATAAAAAAACCGGCGGATAAAAACGCCGGTTTTTTAGTAACTCAATAAATCAAAGCTGCATTGCTTTGCGGTTCAATTCAAGAGTTCTTTTTCAACGAGAGCACCGACCGCTGTGGTTTATCGGGCCTGTCAGCAAAACGTTTTGCCAGCTCTTCACGGGCTTTGATTGCTTCAGTTTTTGCATCCTGTGCCGGGCTGGACTGCCAGGACTTGGGTGCACTGCCGCTAGACTTGGCCAGAAACTCCAGACCTGATCGCAACAACCGCGCCTGATCCACAAAACTCAATCCTTCGGGAAACTTGCCGGGATACACATCGGAAGGATCCTTTGGATTACCTTCAATTCGAATATTGAATCCGCTGGCATGGTTTGCCGTGCCTGTAGCCACATCGGCTGTCCAATCGTCAAAATTCATAGATACCACAGCTATTTAATAACGGAAGCGGCATTAAAACATAAAGTAATTGTGTGACAAAATAGCTAAATGCTATTTATTGATAGATGTATTAATACCATTGACTGTATTTAATGAAAGCCGACGCTGTTCTTCGCGATATTCCAATTTTTGCGCACGACGCAATTGGCGCTCCGGGGGTAAAACCCCTATGTGAGCTTGATTGCGCTGCCTGGCCAATTCGATTTGTTTTTGACGCTCCGCAAAGCGCGTGGTCTGCTCTGGCGTCAACTTGTCGAAACAGCGAGGGCAGCACACTCCCATCATGTAATGGTCCGATTGTTTATCGTTTTCGGTAATCGGATAGCGGCAACCGTGGCATTGGTCATACACCCCTTTTTCCAGTCGGTGATTGACTGCAACGCGGTTATCAAACACAAAACACTCACCACGCCATAAGCTTTCTTCTTCCGGCACCTCTTCCAGATATTTGAGAATGCCGCCCTCAAGATGATAAACCTCGGCAAAGCCCTGCTCTTTTAAATAAGCAGTGGATTTTTCACAGCGAATCCCGCCCGTACAAAACATGGCAACCTTTTTGTGTTTGGCAGGGTCCAGATTTTCAGCAACGTAGGCCGGGAACTCACGGAAGGTTTCAGTTTTGGGGTCAATAGCGCGTTCGAAAGTGCCTATTTCATATTCGTAAGAGTTGCGTGTATCTACCACGACCACATCAGGGTCGCTGATAAGCGCATTCCAGTCCCGGGGTTTGACATAGGTCCCCACAATCTTTTGCGGGTCTATGCCATTGACTCCCATAGTGACAATTTCTTTCTTGAGCTTAACTTTCATGCGATAGAAAGGTTGCTCATCATAAAAGGATTCTTTGTAGCTCAGATGTTCAAAGCGCCCGTCATCGCGCAAAAACGCAAGCAGGTTATCAATACCTGCGCGTGATCCTGAAACTGTGCCATTGATGCCTTCTTCCGCCAGCAGTAAGGTTCCCTTGATCCCCGACTGGTCGCACAGGTCTTTCAAGCGCGGCACCAGGCTTTCGTAATCAGGCAATTTAACGAACTTGTACAGGGCGGCTACAACAATTTGGCTCATAAGCGTCACTTAACAGAATTACCAGTAATCAATTTACGTATTAACAAGGGCAAGCGGTATTGCGCAGGGCGCGCATTATAGGCGTTTAGTTTTTGCACAACCAGTACTTATTGATGGTCGTGTTTACTACCACCCAGGCATTGTGGCGATGCTGGAACCTGTGCATTCGCCTGCCATTCCTCCGGGCTGTAGGTATGCAAAGCCAACGCATGGACACCGGATTGCAACTCATCAGCTAAACAGGCGTAAATACTTTGATGGCGCTGTACCTGGCGTTTTCCCGCAAAATCCGGAGCGGCCAGGATCACCTTGAAATGGGTCTCGGAGCCGGGAGGTACGGAGTGCATATAACTTTCGTTAATGACTTCCAAATGCGTTGGTCGGAACCTGGCATTTAGTTTGGTATGGATGCGACTTTCAACAGGATTCATAATTCACCGCTATATTTTTCACCAGGCAATAACAAGGGCGTGCTCAGATAGATGATTGCTATCCAATTGTCTCTGTTTATGCAAAAAAACTTGCCGCATTCTAGCGGCAAAGATCTACACTGTGTTGAACTGGAGCAAACAGAAACCAATCAATCCAGGCTCACCACAATAGAACTATGGATAGACAGACCGGGAACAAGAGAAGAACCTTCAACTATGAACGAGCACAAGTTTTTTTTCGACCGCCGCAAGGGTAATGATCGCCGATTGGATCGCGACCCCTGTAAAAACATGCCGTTGGACCTCTACCACCGCAAGCGCCGCAAATCCACTGAGCGTCGCACGGAAGAGCGCAGTATCGCCGACGATTATCTCGCGTTTTTAAGTGATTCCGATAGCACAGGCAAAACCCAACACTGACCTCCCCTGAACCCAGCAATAAAAAACCCCGCTCAAGGCGGGGCAAACGACACAAAAAGACCTTGTGAAATAGATCAGGCAAAGGCACCCGCACTGGCCCTTGCACGGATTAACGTCGGTACGCAGCCTGTTTTTGTCAAGTACTGCGATTCTACCGCGTCGATCAATTGAGGAATAATTTCCGCGGGCGCCACTGCGACCACACAACCACCAAAACCACCGCCAGTCATACGCGCCCCTGCTTTACCTTCTCCTGCCGCGGCCAAAATCCCAACCAGTGTATCTATCGCTGGCACTGTGATATTAAAGTCATCGCGCATCGATGCATGCGATTCCGCCATCACCTTGACCAGCCCCGCCAGATTAGCCTCGGACAATGCTTTGGCAGCATCCAGAGTGCGTTGATTTTCCGTGAGTACATGACGCGCACGACGGAAACTCAGTTCATCCAACTTGCCTTTTGCCGCCAGCAGCTGTTCCAGTTCAACACCACGCAATGAAGCCTGATCAAAATAAGCCGCTGCTTGTTCACATTGTTGGCGACGCTGGTTGTATTCACTGTCCACCAGGCCGCGCTTGACACCACTGTGCACAATCAGGATCTCCCAATCGGTCGGTACCGGCACAGCCCGGGTGGACAAATCCTGGCAATCGATCAAAAGTGCCGCATGCTCATGGCCACATGCCGAAATAAGCTGATCCATAATGCCGCAGTTGCAGCCGACAAAATTGTTTTCGGCAGCCTGCCCGATCAAAGCCGCCTGGGTAGGATCGATAATCTCACCGCCAAGCGACATAAGTGCGCGAATCAATGCCATTTCCAGGGATGCAGAACTGCTCAACCCTGCCCCCGAGTGCAAATCTCCGGCGATATACAAATCACCACCAACCAATGTAAACCCTCGCTTGCGCAGTTCCTGCACTACACCGCGCACATAATTGCTCCAGGGTGCGGCCACTTCCGGCACCTGGGGCGCATCCAGATCAATCATCACTGATTCATTATCAAAGTTATAAGCAACCAACCGCAGCCTGCGGTCGGCACGCGGCGCAAAGGCGATATAGGTGTGGTAGTTAATGGCGGCGGGCAACACAAAACCACCATTGTAGTCAGTGTGCTCACCAATCAGGTTCACTCTTCCGGGAGCTTTAACCACGCCCATTGGCGCCGCACCAAAACAGGATTCAAATAAATTGCTCACACGAGCATCAGAGAGAGACTTCACGCTCGTTTTACCTCAATCGAAAATGAATAGGGCTTTGCTGGCGCAAGCGTTCGGCAGCTTGTTCAGGGGACAAATCGCGCTGGGGTTCGCCCAACATTTCATAGCCCACCATGAATTTGCGTACGCTCGCACTGCGCAATAGCGGTGGGTAGAAATGGGCATGCAATTGCCAATGCGCTGTGTCATCGGTCATATCGCCAATTGTAAAAGGTGCGCCATGCCAACCCATGGAGTAAGGGAATGAGCACTCAAACAGGTTGTCATAGCGGGCGGTGATATCGCGCAGTATCCCACCAAGGCTTAATTGCTGTGCAGCGCTGAGTTCTGTAATCCGAGCGAGTTTTTGTTTGGGTAGCAACAGGGTTTCGTAAGGCCAGGCCGCCCAAAATGGTACTACGACCAACCAATCTTCGTTCTCAACAACTACCCGCTCGCCCGTAGCAGACTCTTTGCGCGCGTAGTCCAACAGCAACGCAACACCATGTTGGTCATGATAACGGCGCTGCTGGTCATCTTCTTTGCTGACCGATGTTGGCAATTGCGACTGGGCCCAAATCTGACCATGGGGATGGGGATTTGAACATCCCATCACCGCACCTTTGTTTTCAAAAATCTGCACGCTGGCGTAGCTTTTACCCAGATCCGCAGCTTCGGTGATCCAGGTATGGATTACCGCGCCCATCTCTTCATCGCTTAGCAACGGCAAGGTTTTGCTGTGGTCCGCCGAAAAACAAATCACTCTGCTGGTGCCATGCTCGGCCTGGATCTGAAACAGCGAATCACTGTTGGCAGGAGCTTCAGGTACTTGTGGCATCAAGGCCGCAAAATCATTGGTAAAAACAAATGTGGTTTGGTAAGGAGGATTGATTTCACCACCGGCACGGGTGTTACCCGCACATAGGTAGCAAGCAGGATCATAAGCTGGGCTTTCCGGCCATTGATTCTGTTCCTGCTGTCCCTGCCAGGGTCGTTTAGTGCGCTGGGGAGAAACCAACAACCACTCACCCGAGAGCGGGTTATAGCGGCGATGCGGATGTTCATTGACCGAAAATTCTGAAATCATAGCTCTTCTTATATGGGCATATAAATATGATAATTAACTGATTTGTGTAATTTACCTTAAAGCAAGGTTCACTGCAATCAACCCAAACAGGTTTATTTAAAAAATGATTTTATATGTAAAAAATCAAAAAGCCCCGGACATTCTGAATGTCAGGGGCTTTTAAAATGGGAAGGGAATGGCAGCGCGGCTAGCTGAAGCGATTAAATGCAATTATTCCCCAGACAATCGCCAACAAGACCAAGCTGATAAAGACCAATGCTGATCCTATATCTTTTGCACGTCCGGAAAGTTCATGACGTTCGGATCCGGTGCGATCGACGACTGCCTCGACCGATGAATTAGCCAACTCCGCCATTAACACCCAGAACACACTGCTGATTAACAAGATAAGCTCAACATGGGTTTGTGCGAGCCAAAATGCGCCGGGAATCAAAACAACGGCAAGCCCCACCTCTTGCCGAAACGCTGCCTCATACTTCCAGGTAGCGGCGAACCCTTTCATTGAATAACCAAATGCATCGACCACACGCGCCACACCGGTTTTACCTGGTTTACTCATTCACTCTCTCCGCAAGGTTGTCACTAGAGGTTAACTGCACATTCACATAATGGTCACACAGCAATGTTACTAATAGATGGATGCAGGCACATTTATCTCGCTTGCACGATTTCATCTGCAACCATTTACAAGGGCGGTGAATCATGAATACTTTTTTACAGCGAGTCCATCATTTGGATACTCTCGCGTTCTTGTGGGTACATGTGACCAAGGGCTTCCAATATCGCCGTTCAGTCAAACTGATTTCCCATACTGGCGATGGCCCGCTTTATTTAATCGTCGCACTCGGTTTACTCGCTTTCGAACCCCAGGTCGGTGCAACTTTCTTCTGGGCCGGGATAATTGCCTACGTATTTGATGTCAGTTTATATCTGCTACTGAAAAACCTGATCAAACGTGACCGCCCTGCGGTAAAAATTAGCAGCTACCAAGCCTGGATCACACCCTCGGACCAATTCAGTTTTCCCTCGGGACATACCGCCGCCGCATTTTTATTTGCCTGCCTGGTTTTCAATTTTTATCCAATATTTGCGATTCCATGTTTTATCTGGGCGAGCGCCATTGGCATAAGCCGGGTGCTACTTGGAGTGCACTACCCGACTGATCTGGTGGCTGGTGCCCTGCTCGGTAGTGTCTGCGCATTTTGGGGGATTTACCTGCATTCGCTCATTGTTTCACTACACTGATCAATAACAGAGCAGCTTCTTATTAACCGCCAGGATTGTTGGCATTATTTATCGAGCGAGACTGCATGAAAATATTGTACGGAGTTCAAGGGACCGGCAACGGCCACACCACGCGCGCACGGATTATGGCCAAAGCCCTTGCGGATGCCGGAGCACGGGTTGATTGGGTATTCTCCGGAAGGGAACGCGATAAATATTTTGATATGGATGGCTTTGGCGATTACCAAACTTATCGCGGCCTTACATTCGCCACTCAAAAAGGCAAAGTGATTTTTTGGCAAACACTGCGTCAAGCCAATATTGCCCAACTCTACCAAGATACAAAAAAAGTCAATGTCGAAGGATATGATTTTATTATCAATGACTTTGAACCTGTGTCAGCCTGGGCGGCAAAACGGGCCGGTAAAAAAGTCATTGGTATTTCTCATCAAAACGCTTTTTTCTATGATATTCCCAAAGAGGATAGCAATATTGTTGTCGACTGGTTTATGCGTAACTTTGCACCGGTTACCCAACCGATTGGATTGCATTGGCACCACTTCAACCAACCCATATTGCCTCCGCTGGTAGAGTCCTCGCATTACCCAAATGTCTCCACCCCCAAACATTATCTGGTGTACCTGCCATTTGCAGGTTTGGACGATATAGTCCCGCAACTGCGGGAATTTCCTGATTACGATTTTTTTGTTTATCAACCCGTACCCGCTGCTTATGATCAAGGGCACATCCATATCCGCCCGTTTTCACGGACGGGTTTTCAAATTGACCTGCATCGCTGCGAAGGCGTGATTTGCAGTGCGGGCTTTGAATTGCCAAGTGAGGCGATTCACTTGGGGAAAAAATTATTAGTGCAACCAGTCGCAGGCCAAATGGAACAAAAATCCAATGCATTGGCATTGGAAAAACTGGGTTACGGAACTGCAGCTAAAAAATTTGATATTAAAACCCTGGAAAAATGGCTTCCCTTAAAACCGCCCGCAGGACCGCGTTATTATCCCGATGTTGCCAAGGCATTGGTAAATTGGTTAATGCATGGCGGTAGCGAAAATATCAACGAATTGCAACAGCAATTATGGCGGGAAACTATCGCTGGAGAAGCGCAGGCAAACGGATTATTAGCGGACTAGAAAGCACCGGCGGGAAATTAATCATACGAGACTTTTTGTCGTGCAGACTTGATCGAGCCGCGTTGCGTTTTGGCATCCATACGGCGCTGCTTTGATGAAAATGTAGGTTTGGTTGCACGGCGCAGTTTTTCAATTTTTATTGCATCGACAATAATTTCCTGCAAGCGCGCCAGGGCATCTTCCCTGTTTTGCTCCTGGGTGCGAAAGCGCTGGGCTTTAATGATAAGCACACCGTCACTGGTGATACGTTTATCACCGAGCGCTAATAGACGCGCTTTACAAAATTCGCTTAACGACGACTTGGGAATGTCAAACCGCAAATGTATCGCACTCGACACCTTATTGACATTTTG
>JAJQJO010000117.1 GCA_021323495.1 Cellvibrio sp.
ACGTGCCGTTGCCAATATCAACTGCCGCATCAATTCAGCCCCTAACCACATACCACCGGCAGCAACTACTTCAGCGACTTGCCCAAGCACTTGGGGAGCCGCCAAGTAATGCACATAACCGCTCGCACCCGCTTCCAACGCAAGGCGCGCCTCTTGTGGATTTTCAACCATTGTCATCGCAACCACCCGTGCGCCTGTAGCGCTGAGGCTTTGAATTTGTATATAACTCAATTCGTCGCGCAGGAGTAACCAGACACAATCATTCGCGTCGGCCATGGGCGCGGCGTCGCTAATGCGCGCCTCAGGAAAAGCCTGTAACCAGCGCGGTGAACTAATCTCGGCGGGGGAAAAAAACAGATGCGATATCATCGTTCAGTCATAGCATTTTGGTGTGCGCGCAGCACCGGTTTTAACAAATAGGCAAGCACAGTTTTCTTGCCAGTCAGGACATCTACCTGGGTCATCATGCCCGGCATAATTGGCAACGTCGGATCAAAACCAGCGCGTTCAGTGCGCACACGGACGATATAAAAAGTGCGCTCTTTTTCGTCGGTGATGGTATCCGGGCTGATGTGCTCAACTATTCCACGCAAACCACCGTAGACTACAAAATCATAGGCCGTGAATTTTACAATCGCCTCCTGTCCTGGATGTAAAAACGCAATATCTTTGGGCGATACTTTTGCTTCAACCAACAATTGGTCATCGAGTGGTACCATCTCGATGACTTCATGCCCTGGTTGCACCACTCCGCCAACAGTATTGGTAAACACCCGCTGCACTGTGCCACGCACCGGTGAGCGGATTTCAGCGTATTTGATTTTATCCGCGAGACCTGTACTGGTTTCGGACAGCGATGCAATTTTGCTTAATACTTCCGATAGCTCGTTGCGCCACTTATTGCTGGCGAGCAATTCTGTTTCGCGCAATTTCCCTTCCGATTCCTGCACCGCTAAAACCAGGCGCGACTCTTGCGATAATGCCTGTTCGCGCTCACCACGCGCATTAGATACTTCACCTTCCAGACGCAAAATTTCGACTTCAGAAATTGCACCGCTGGCCAACAACGGCTTGGTCACTTTTAATTCTTGCGTAGCCAATTCAAGCGCACGTGTCACTTGAGTTAATTTTGCACGCACTTCATTTAATTCCTCCGAGCGCTGGTCCAACTGGCTGCGCGCAATGCTTAATTGCTCGTCTAATTCCTTACGATTGGATTCATATAAATTGCGCTCGTGATTTACGATATCCGGAGCGTCTGTTAATAGATCGTCAGCAAATACCAGTCCAGTATTTGATGTTAGCGCATGCAGCCGCGCGGCGCGTGCTTGTAGCGATAGATATTCAGCACGGTTTTCACGAAAGGTCGAAATAAACCGGGTGGGATCGATGCGCAATAACAAATCACCTTTTTCCACTACCTGCCCTTCACGTACCAAAACTTCTTGTACCACACCGCCATCGAACGATTGGATAATTTGCAATTGTGATGAGGGAATCACCTTGCCTTCACCGCGTGCCACTTCATCCAATTGCGCGAACGCCGCCCACACCAATAATAGAAATAATATCAGCGCGATTACCCGCAGCAGTGCGCGGGCGCGCACCGGTTCTTGTTGTAACCTGGCCCAATCCGAATCAGTCACCCAATCTTTGGGTTGCTCATGTAAAGGATCAAGCCAGCGCGCGTACGCCTTATCAATATAACGGGTCGCAGGCAAACCTAATTTATCTAACCAGCGGCCAATACGTTCGAACCAGATTTTATCGCGCGTGGCCACCATTACGAGGCCCTCCCGATTCGCCCTTGGCGCAAGGCTTCCACTACTTGTTCCTTCGGTCCATCAGCCACAATTTTTCCACCATCGATCACAATAATACGATTGACCAGTTCCAACAACGAGGTGCG
Organism: Cellvibrio sp.; assembly: GCA_021323495.1. GTDB lineage: Bacteria > Pseudomonadota > Gammaproteobacteria > Pseudomonadales > Cellvibrionaceae > Cellvibrio. Next base: position 1,910 of record JAJQJO010000117.1, read on the forward strand.
GTGGGTAATGACCAGTAGTGTTTTTTGTGTAGCAAATTGCGCAAGGCTGCGTTTGAATTCTTCTTCGCTGGTGTGATCCATAGAACCCGTAGGTTCATCCATTAATAAAATTGGTGGATCACCTAACAGCGCACGCGCGATACTTACCGACTGCCGTTGACCACCCGACAATAACTGTCCCTGTTCACCCACTGGCATCGCCAAGCCCATAGGATGCTGGTTTACAAAATCAGTGAGCCCACTCAATCGCACGGCTTCCAAAATCGCCTCGTCACCCGCGTGGGGCGCGCCCAATGCAATATTGTCGCGCAGTGAACCAAAAAATAAATTCACATCTTGCGATACATAACCCATATTGCGCCGCAATTCGGCCGGATCGAGCTGCCGAATATCGATCCCGTCCAACAAAACTGTGCCTGCAACCGGCTCATACAAACCGGTAATTAATTTTTCGATGGTCGTTTTACCAGAGCCATTGCGCCCAAGAATCGCTACATGCTCGCCAGGATTAATTTTGAAGGCAACATCGCGCAATACTTCACGCTCATCGTGCGGATAGTTAAAGGTAACCTTTTTAAATTCGATTCCACCTTGCAAGCGCGGGCGGCTGATCCAATTCGCATCGACCGGCCGCTCCACCGGCTTTTCCATAATCGTATTCAATGCAGTCAGTGCTGTGGCAGCGCTGTGATACTGCATCAACAATCCCGCAGTTTGTCCCACTGGCGCCATGATGCGCGATGACAACATATAAGCTGCAATCAGCCCGCCCTGGCTTAAATTGCCCTCAATAATTTGATAGACGCCGACGATAATAATAACCACTGATACCACTTGCTGGATCCACAGCGTGCTGGTACCCACCGAGCCCGACAGCAATCGCATCTTAACCCCCACGCGCGATACCAGTAGCGTGGTTTTTTCCCACACCGCTTGCATGCGCCCTTCTGCACCGAGGGTTTTTACTGTTTCCAATGCACTCAAGCTTTCCACCAGGGTCGCGTTGCGCTGTGCCGCTGCCTGCATGGAATTTTCTGATAACAAATGCATTTTGTGTTGCACGGCCGCGGTGTAAATCATCACTAATGCAACACCAACCAGAATTGGAAATACCAGCGGCCAGGAAATTAACAGCACCACAATTAAAAACAAAAGCACAAATGGCAAATCCACCAACGCCAGGATAGTCGCCGAGGAAATAAAACTGCGGATCGCTTCAAAGGACTGCAACCCCGCCGTAAATGATCCAACCGATGCAGGACGCTCGGATAATTTCATCCCCAGCACACGCTCCATAATACTCGCCGAAAGGGTGACATCTACTCGGCTCGCCGCGAGATCAACAAACCAGGCGCGCATCATGCGCAATACGAAATCAGCACTGATTGCAATCAACATTCCGATGGAAAGAACCCAGAGTGTGTCAGTAGCGTGATTGGGCACTACGCGGTCGTATACGTTCATCACAAACAGTGGCGATACCAATGCAAAAAAATTGATCAGCAGTGCGGTCAACAATACATCGCGATATAAATATTTATGATCGTGAATAACCCCCCAAAACCAATGGCTACCAGGATTTTTTGCATTTGCAGTTTTACCAATCTCTGCCGTGCGCGCATCAAATCGCTCCTGCGGGCGCACGTAGATCGCACGACCGGTGTAGATATTCGCCAATTCTGCGAGCGACATCTCCACCACTGCATCGCCCAGCTCCGGGTAAAGGAGTTTCACGTTCTGCCCGTTCACCACCAGTAATACGCAAGCCTGATTGTCATGCAATAAGAGTACGCAGGGAAAGAGTGCGCTATTTAATTGCAATAGGTCACGCTGCACGATTTTGCTGGTAAGTCCAGCGCGATTGGCAGCACGTGCAAATAAAGATGGAGTTAGTTGGTGGGCTTCCAGCGGCAAACCGGCCAGAAGTGACTCGCGTGTGCTGGAAAGCTGGTGCGCGCGGGCAATAAGCAATAAGCATTCAAGCAGTGGCCCACCGGTATTGGCAGCCTGTGAGACATTTGTTGAAAACTGAACATCAAGGGTCATCGCGGCTCCAGGCGGACAATACAAATTAACAACACATGGCTATCGCGGCGGATGAACCAAGAGCCCTTGTAATATAGATGGCCATTGAAATACACGCAATTTCATTACTCCTGATCCCGGGACCGGATATAAAAAAACGCATCAAATTTCTGATATCTGATGCGTTTTCAGTTAAAGCTATTGCGGCCAAGGCTGCAGTTCGCTGGCACACCTATGGGTTTGCATTCCAGTCTATTCGCTGCGCGTCACCGTAACATCAACACGACGGTTAGCAGCTTTACCTGCAATACTGGCATTGTCAGCCACCGGGCGGCCCGCCCCGAAACCGTCAACCACCATCGGAATTGCCTCCAAACCGTTTAATACGAAATAATCGCGCACGCGCTGCGCGCGCGCTTTTGATAAAGAAATATTGAGCGCATCGGTACCGGTATTATCTGTGTGCCCTACAATGCTGATCTGCACCACTTTTGGAGTGGCTTTAATCTCGGCAATCAGTTGGTCCAGCTTTTGGGTTGCTCCCGCTTTCAATTGCGAACTACCCACATCAAATAATGTATCGCCTGCAAGTGGTGTTAACTCGCTGATCAAATCGTCGCGCCCCATAGCAACGGGCGCAATGTCCGGACAGGCAGATTCAGAGATATTGAGCGAATCGTCCACTTTGGTTTCGTGCAAAACTCCTAAACCATCGCGCACAATTCCCAATGCTGGCAACAAGCTACCCATCGCCGCTAGCGACCGGGCATGAGCAATTCCAAGATCACCATTGGCAATAATCAATGCGCGGCTAGCCTGGAAGTATTCATTTTCAGCATCGAGCAAATCGAGCAGGGTGCGCTGGCCAATATTAAATTGTTCCGCGTAAGCAATACGTACTTTATCGCTCGACAAACGATGTTGTTGCAATGAGGTGAGCTGTTCATTAATCCGCAGGGCATCGTTGTAGGCAATTTGGGTATCCTGACGCAAATCAATACAAGCCTGATCACGCAAATCTTTTGCCTGGTTCACCAGCTCTAGTGAACGGCGCACAGCAGCACGATTGGCTCCACCGCTATACAAATTATAGGTAAGTGCCAACTCAACAGCACTTTCATCACCATAACTGTCTGGATCGGTGCGATTATCAAAACCATTCTGGTTGCGGCTGGTTACCTGACGCGCGCGTAATTCCGCTTTTGGATAATAACCAGAGCGCTCTACTTTGACGGCAGCTTGTGCCGCACTGATATTTTTAATGGCAGCGTGAAAGCCGGGATTACCTTGATAGGCGAGTACCAGAGTCGAGCGAATATCCTCGGGTAATTTTTTCTGTGCGAGCTCGGTTTCAACCAAATCTTCCGCAGGTAATTGCCCGACCACACGTAAATAACGCGCCGTAACATCGTGTAAGTTGGAAGCTTCGGTTAACAGGTTTGATTCCGCCAATGCCAAACGACCCGCAACCTGTTCGAGATCAACACGGCGACCCACACCGGAAGCAGCGCGCTCTTCGATCTGGCTATACACTTCGCGATGCTTTGTGTAATTGTTGCGCGCCAGTTCAACCAAATCGCGGTTGCGTTTGACATCCTCATAAGCGCGCACAGCTTCAAGTGCAGTCGTTTCAACAGCATTTAACAATTCGTAGTAACGCACCAGGCGAGCGCTATCAAATTGCTCAACTTCCCCGGACGTGCGAAAACCATTAAACAACATTTGGCTCAATGTCAGTTGCGCTTGATTATTGGTGTAACTCGCGCGGCCATCATAATCACGGTTAGTTTTTCCTGTCGTCGCACCTATATCAACAGTAGGCAGATATCCTGAGCGCGCAATGCGCACCTCTTGCTCTGCGGCCGTGAATTCATGCCAGCTTGCTTGCACGTCAGGGTTGAATTCGATCGCCTGCAAGGCAGCATCTTTTACGTTATTTGCAGCAGCCGTTTGCGCTGTAACCTGAGCAGAAAAAGTAAACGCCGACATCAATAGTAGTGAAGGGGTGACGAGAGAGATGCGATTAAAAAAAGAAAGTACCATTAGAATTTTTCCATATAAATTGCGCGTAACAATGATCATAAAAATAAGAACACGATAAATAAGAAAAAAATAAAATTTTCATTGCACAGCGGAGAATGTTCAGAAGATACACGTTCATAAAACGAACACAGGAAGGCGAGAAAAATCCCTATTGCAGAGCCAAACCGACGCATCCGGATAACATAATCCAGGACCCCGGGTGTAACTTAATAGTAGATAAGGTCGGGCATAAAAAAAGTGTTTTTAGATCCCTAACAACTTTGGTGGCACAAAAAACATCCAATTCGACATTTTCATCATAACCTATGAAGGATTTATGCCACAACAGAATTTGCCATTGAGATATACATCACAATTTTTAATTACATTAAAGCCAAAAAGCCTATCAAAAATAAGAAATTGATCATTTTTTGCTATAAGTGGTAATCGTAAAATCCAAAGTGTCGTGTAACTCGCTCGCCAGGAGGGCCTCTCGCAGCTCTGGTGCCAAGCGCCAGGCAAAAGGAGTCATCGCCAATAATGCTGAACACATTTCCCGATCCCGCACAGCTAATTCACTAGACAATCGATGGTGGCCGTTCTCCACGAAACCGTTGGGGGTAACCGGTTGTGGATGTGGGCGCACTTCGCGATAAATACGCATACGCAAACCCAGGAGATGATTTTCACCGGGCGCTACTATAACCAGACTGCCACCCGGTTTTATTACACGCCATAACTCTTCATCCTTGCTCGGTGCATAAATGCGCGTAACCAAATCCATATATTCGTCGACAAAAGGCAAATCAAAATTTGATGCCACGCAATAAGTCAGCGCAGCTTTATCCTTTGCCGCTTTAGCAGCGAGGCGTACACCCGCTTTGGCGATATCAATTCCATAAACCTGGGCCAGGGGTAGCGCTCCGGAAAATCCCGCCGTGAAATAACCTTCCCCACAACCTATATCGAGCAAGGTTTGCACTGTTGTTGGCAATAAATCTTGCAATCGCTCCTTAAGCGGGGCAAAAAATCCGGCCTGCAAAAATTGACGGCGTGCTTGTAATTGCTCCTTGGCATCACCCGGCTCGCGTGAATGTTTGTTTTGTACCGGTAACAAATTAAAATAGCCTTCTTTGGCACGATCAAATTGATGGCGGTTTGCGCAGGTAAGCCCCTGAGGGTTTTGCAACAGAGGTTGATGGCAAAGCGGGCAGCGCAATTCTTTCATAGGAAAGGATATCTACGAGGGAATAATTATCGGAAGGATGATGTAAAGCTGAAGAAGCGCGCAGAATGCCGACTCACTACTTATTTAGCAAGCCAGATAAAAAACAAGGACACACAACCCACGCTGATGCAGGTTGTGTATCCTGATACTGGTTAGCTTTCGTCAGGTACCTCGTAACGGTCGATAATATCGCGCACCAAACCACTGCGTACAATATCTTCACGTTCAAACTCGTGCACATACACATTCGCCAGACCATCCAATAGATTGACAGCATCTTCCAAACCATTGGGGCCGCGAATATCGCTCTGTTTAATATCACCATTGATGACGACTTTGCAATCTTCGCCAATTCGGGTGAGGAACATTTTCATTTGCGCGGGGCTGGTATTTTGCGCCTCATCAAGAATGACAAAGGTTTTACTATTAAAGGTTTTACCGCGCATAAACGCGAGTGGCGCAGCCACTATCCGACCGTGACGCAAACAATAATCGACAGTGCCAGCGCCGAGGCGCTCATTTAAAATATCGCGGAAAGCATCGATATACACAGAAAATTTTTCGTCGAGATCACCCGGTAAAAAACCAAGATTCTCACCAGACTCCACCGCCGGACGAGTAAGAATAATACGCTCAATACGCCCGGATTCTAATGCCTCTGCTGCCAATGCACCTGCACAATAACTTTTACCAGTACCGGCCGGGCCAATACCGAATGTGAGCATATGACTATTAATAGCATTAATGTATTGCTGCTGGGATTTGTTTTTAGCGCGAAGTGGTTGGGGGGAGCGAGGAGGTGAGTAAGCTGTTTCGACTTGCTGCGAGCGGGATTTTATTTCGACAATGTTATCATCACTTCGTTGATTCTTTCGCGATTTGTGTCGCGATGCTGGATAGCTGGTGTCATCGTAAGAGTGATGGTTTGCACTACGTCTGGCATGCGTTTTTCTTGCCATAAAGAATAATCCCCTTCAGGTCAGAATATAATACGGACAATTTTGCAAAAGCCCAATATCGTGAAGTTACCCGAGAACGCAATTTTCTATGGAATGATATCTGTGTCGTTGTCCCCCTTGTATTACGCATTGATCAATTTGTTGATTCACTAACATAAACTTATGATAGAAGCGAACAAAACAAATTGAGTGAAACAAAATTTTGTGACAAACAAATGATACTGGTATCGACCAGAGACCTGCTTCGAGACCTATATGAAGTTCGCATTTATGCGATTACAAACTTCACATGTTGCAAAGGCAGCTACCGATTAATTACTACCTTTGATCTGATACTAGGCTTATTTTAAAAAAGGGTCAATCACTTGACCGAAATAAAATTTGCCCCAAAGCTCAACCCATAAACAAAGGCAAACTGTTGCCTTTATTCATCACTATCTTCAACTTGCTTACTGACTTTCTTCTTCGGTGGAGCGAAACCATCTAACGACGGCGCTGTCTTAAGGGCAGTGGGTACGCGGCGATTGCCGATATTTTTCTTATCACGTTCGCGCACTTTTACTTTTGGTGCTTTGCTATCAGTTTTTTTATCTTTTACCGTGGCTTTCTTTTTGGCACCAACGGATTTGCCAGAAGATTTGGTTTTATCGGGGCCTTGATATTTGCCCTTCAACCCCGGCATAGTAATTGTCTCGAAAGTTGCTCCCAGGTAACGTTCGATTCCCTTGGCGAGATTCCATTCTTTAGCATCCACCAAAGACACCGCCCTACCCTCCTGATCGGCGCGGCCAGTCCGGCCAATACGATGTAGGTACTCATCGCCTGAATAAGCCATGTCCATATTGACTACCAGTTCAACACCGGGAATATCCAGCCCGCGTGCCGCTACGTCTGTTGCAACCAGCACAGTTGTCCTACCCTGACGAAAATGATCGAGGGTAATTTTACGCTGGTCCTGTGTGATATCGCCATGCAAAGTGCCCACACGGAATTTGTTGTAACGTAACAAGTTATCCAATTGCGTAGCTTTGATCTTGGTATTGGTGAAGATAATTGCTTTTTCAAAAGTGGATTTTTGCAACAGTGCGATCAGCAACTTTTCTTTGTGCTTGTAATCATCAGCCAATAACATTTGTTGGGTAATATCATTGGGCTTTTCGTCGATATAAATCTCCTGGGCTTCACCGAGGATGACTTGTTTGATCAAATGACGCAGGCCTTTTTGCTCCATAGTCGCCGAGAACAAAAACGTCTGGCGCTCGGTACGACAGGTATTGGTGATTTTCAATACGTCTTCACTCAAGCCCATATCGAGCATGCGATCCGCTTCATCTAATACCAGGAATTCGAGGCCGGAGAACTCTGTCGATTTATGGGCGATATGCTCGGCCAAGCGCCCGGGAGTACCCACCACAATTTCCGGATTCTTGCGCAGCATTGCCTTTTGGTATTTTAGTTCTTCGCCACCACAAACCATACCAACCTTCAAGCCAGTGAACTTCAGTATTTGCTCAGCGTTTTTT
>JAJQJO010000118.1 GCA_021323495.1 Cellvibrio sp.
TTTTTTTGGTTCTGTAATCAAACTTAAGTGCTGAATAATTTTGCGCGCACGGTATTTCGATAAGCGCTAGGCGTAGTAGCCAATTTTTTTTTAAACAACGCGGTAAAGTAACCTGTGTCCTGATAGCCAACTTTGTCAGCTATTTCACTGATTGATAAATTACTGGTTTTCAATAAATCTTTCGCAATATTAATACGAACTTCCTGTAGGTAGTCTGATGGTGTTTGTCCGAGTGCGTTTTTAAAGCGGCGGTTCAAGGTGCGGACGCTCATGCCGAAACGATTGGCAATTTGTGGAAATAAAATATCGCGCTGGTAATTGTCTTGTAGCCAGATTTGTATCTGCGTAATGTCTTCATCGGGGTGCGGATTCTTTGCCGCTTCGAAAAAACCGCTGGTTTCGTAGGCCTGGCGAATTTCATGGGAAAAATGACGTTCCACATGACTCGCGATCGTTTTGCCAAAAAACCTTTGGATAAAATGTACCGTTAGATCAGCCAGTGAATTTACGCTTGCCGCGCAATAGAGGTTTCCTGCCTGGGTGATGAAGTACTGGCGTTTTAGTTGCACCAGGGGATAGTCCTTTTGAAACTGGTCAAAATAATGCCAATGAGTTGTAGCTGCTTTGCTGTCTAATAATCCCGCCTCCGCAAGAAAACAAACACCCGTCCCTACTGCACTGATTATGGCACCGTTTTGATATTGCTCTCGCAGCCAGTCCAGGGTTTCACCGTGTTGTTGGATTACAGGGCGGGGATTACGCCAAAGGCCGGGGATATAAATCAAATCGCTAGCTGGTTTGGCAGCCACGGAGAGATCGGGCTGCCAGAAAAGTCTGGTACGGGTCGGGATGGGATCTGTGTTAACGCCAATAGTTTTAATATCCAGTGAGCGTTGTTGGTCTGCGGGAAGCATGCTTTGGACCGCACTTTCAGCAGCAAGCAGCATTTCCATTGGCAGGGTACTACTAGTGGCGAGCATGCGGTCACATAGCAAGAAAAGAATGCGAATAGGCGGATTTTTGTTCATATTAAGACGGTTTTGAGCTATCAGATTCATTTATGGCTAATTTACCACTGAAAATGACCAGATCAACAGGGACTTTGTCAGGAATTACTTTTACACTCCATGCAGTTTTGTAATTTTTCCATTATGGAGTTGGTTATGTCTGTTGCTCGCTTACCGGTTATTGTGGGATTTGGTGGATTTAATGCGGCTGGCCGCAGTTCCGGCCATCATGCCTATCGACGTATGGTAATTGAAAGTTTGCAGCCACAGGAGCGCCAGGAAACTATTGCCGGTCTGGCGGTAATGATGGGATTGGTCGGTTTTGCTGATGATGCTTATCGCAATGCCGAAGGCAAGCCTCTTGGTCTTGAGGATATTGAAGGCTGCTTCGGTGAGCAGGTGTTGGACGGCACACTGATTCGTCGTATCGATAAAACCTTTTTTGATGTTGATGCTACTCATTGGCAAAAATCGGCCACTCTGGGAGCGGGCGATTCCCCTTTGGTAGTAGAAATGCGCAAGCGGGACCTACCTGAACCTGTACCCTCAGATTGGTCTGTAGAAGTTATTGATGATGATCGTGTTCGCGTCAGCGTGTTATCGGGGCTTGAAGTCAAGTTCGATAGTTACCGCGAGTTACCAGTAAAGTCTGCCGGGCAGTTGCCGCGCGGTTTTAATCCGGGTGCGCTCTATAACTCTCATTACCATCCACGTGCTTTGCAGTTGGCGGTTATCGGCGCTTCTGATGCAATTCAATCCACCGGATTGGAATGGCAACTAGTGATGGATTCGGTAAGGCCGGATCAGATTGGTGTTTACGCCAGTAATGTAATGAGCCAGATGGATGAAAACGGTTTTGGTGGGTTGCTGCAATCTCGTTTAAAAGGCGGTCGTGTAAGCGCCAAGCAATGCCCCTTGGGGTTGAATACCATGCCGGCAGATTTTGTCAATGCCTATATTCTCGGAAGTGTTGGTCAAACAGGCGCCATCACTGGTGCTTGCGCTTCATTTCTTTATAACCTGCAGGCAGCTGCAGATGATATTGCTTCAGGTCGGTGTCGCGTTGCGGTGGTGGGGTGCGCGGAAGCTCCGATAGTCCCGGAGATCATTGACGGTTATGCCACTATGGGTGCACTTGCCAGCGAGGAAAAGCTTAAAAAGCTGGATGGTACCGATTGGCGATAGAACTGGGTGCCGATGTGCATGGTGCGGTAGGTGATGTGTTTATCAATGCCGACGGTTTTAAAAAATCTATTTCAGCCCCTGGTCCGGGTAATTACATTACTATGGCTAAAGCAGTAGCTTCGGCACGCGCTATCCTTGGTGAAGAATCCATTCAACAGCGTTCGATGGTGCAAGCACACGGCTCCAGTACGCCGCAAAACCGTGTTACCGAGTCGCAAATCTTCGATCAGATCGCCCAAGTGTTTAATATCAGCAACTGGCCTGTTTCCGCGGTGAAAGCTTATGTTGGTCATTCCCTCTCTGCGGCCAGCGGTGAGCAATTAATTGCAAGTCTGGGTATTTTCAAATACGGCCTTATTCCTGGGATTAAAACGATTGATAAAGTGGCTGATGATGTATTTGCCAGTCGATTGCAAATTTCCACCAAGGATGAGCGTTGCAAGCAGCCCTTGGATGTTACCTTCCTTAACTCAAAGGGGTTTGGTGGGAACAATGCAACAGCCAGTATTTTTGCTCCCCATGTTGTCGATTCCATGTTGTCGCGCCGTTATGGTGCTGTTGCGTTTGCACGGTATCAAGGCAAGCGAGAAGAGGTGAGGGCCAAGGCATCCGCGTACGATATCGCAGCATCACACGGAGAATTCGCCACTATCTATCAGTTTGGTGAAGGTTTGATTGATGAAGCCCTCATTAAAGTAGATCAGGAGCATTTGGGATTACCGGGATTTGCACAGGCAATCGATCTTAACTTTACCAATCGTTTTGCGGATATGTGTGAATAGATATTGTGGTAAAAAATGCCGCGTCCCATAGGTATAGGGGTGAGGTTATTTTGCTTAATGATTATTGGTCTATACAAAGCCTGATCTTTCCCTTAAAATGCCGCGCCTTTCGCACAGCTTATTGTGCGACTAACGATTTTTTAAGCTGAAAGTCGATTTTTAACCGGGAAAGCATGTCTTTCCCCCATAAGTAAACACAGGAAGAAGACCTCAATGGTAACTATTCGTCTGTCACGTGGTGGCTCTAAAAAGCGCCCGTTCTATCATCTGACCGTAACCAACAGCCGCAGCGCCCGTAATGGCCGCTTCATTGAGCGTATTGGTTTCTTCAATCCAGTTGCTCGTGGCCAGGAAGAGCGTCTGCGTGTTGATGCTGATCGTTTGCAACACTGGGTTGGCCAAGGTGCACAGTTGTCTGAGCGCGTTGAGCAGCTGGTTAAAGAAAGCAAAAAAGCGGCTTAATTGCCTCGCTAAATAAATAGTCGAAGGCGCCTGATGTCTGCGGAATCCAATTTAGTTAACGTCGGGCGAATTACCGCTGTTTATGGTGTTAAAGGCTGGGTGAAAGTCCACTCTTACACTGAACCGCAAGAAAATTTGTTTGAGTACCATCCCTGGTTTTTAAAAACCAAACATGGTGTCAAACAAATTGAGATAGATGAAGCACGCCCGCATGGCGATGCGTTTGTTGCGCACATCGTAGGTATTGATGATCGCGATTTGGCCGCACAGTACACTGCTGTAGATATTGCAGTTGAGCGCGATCTATTGCCTGAGCTGGAAGAGGGTGAATATTACTGGAGCCAGTTAGAAGGCTTGGTGGTATTTACCCAATTTGGTGGCGAGCGCAAGCGTTTTGGTGTGATTTCCAAAATAATGGAAACCGGTGCAAACGATGTGCTTGTTGTAGCCGCAGATGCAGAAAGTATTGATCAGCGTGAGCGTTTGATACCTTATGTACCTGAGCAGTTTGTACTGTCCATTGATCTTGAAGCTGGCGAAATGCTGGTGGATTGGGATCCAGAATTTTAAAATCTTTTAAAATTCAACTTTTATGCGTAAATGCTGTGAGGCGAGAGGAGTGATCGTCAATTGCTTAAAATTGCGGTTGTTTCCATTTTTCCTGACATGTTTAACGCGATTGCCGGTTTCGGGATAACCAGCCGTGCAATCAAGCAAGGTTTGGTGGAGTTAAAAACGTTAACGCCACGCGATTTTGCACATGATCGTCATTCAACGGTGGATGATCGCCCCTTCGGTGGTGGTCCCGGCATGGTGATGATGGTGCAACCATTGCGTGATGCGATAGCTGCCGCAAAAGAGTGGGCTGGTGGTGATGCAAAAGTCATCTACCTCTCACCCCAAGGGCGAACATTGGATCAATCCGGTGTCGCTGAGCTGGCAGCATACGGCAACATGGTGTTGGTGGCGGGTCGTTACGAAGGTATCGATGAGCGATTGATACAAACGGTCATCGATGAAGAGTGGTCCATCGGTGACTATGTGTTAAGCGGTGGTGAGTTGCCAGCAATGGTGCTGATCGATGCGGTGACACGGTTGATTCCGGGTGCCCTTGGGCATGCGTTGTCGGCGGAGCAGGATTCATTTACGGATGGTTTATTGGATTGTCCCCATTACACCCGTCCGGAAGAATTTGAAGGTATGCGTGTACCGGAAGTATTAGTTTCGGGTAACCACGAACTGATTCGGCGCTGGCGTTTGAAACAAGCGTTGGGGCGAACCTGGCTGAAAAGGCCTGATTTATTGCACGCAATAAATTTAACCGAGGAGCAGCAAAAGCTGTTGACGGAATATCGTCGTGACCTTGATACGACAAACTCTAGCTGTGAAGCTATAGACTCTTAGGAGAATATCAATGACTAACCTAATTATTCAGGCGTTGGAAAACGAACAACTGAAAGCAAACCTTACTGAATTTTCACCAGGCGACACTGTTGTTGTAAATGTGAAAGTAAAAGAAGGTGACCGTGAGCGTGTACAGGCATACGAAGGTGTTGTGATTGCCATCCGTAACCGTGGCCTTAACTCTGCATTCACCGTGCGTAAAATTTCTCACGGTGTGGGTGTTGAGCGTACTTTCCAAACTCACAGCCCAATGATCGACAGCGTAACCCTGAAACGTCGTGGTGATGTGCGTCAAGCCAAACTTTACTACCTGCGTGACCTTACTGGTAAGGCTGCTCGTATTAAAGAGAAGCTGGTATAAGATCCAATCGATACTGGTATCGATTTTCAAAAAGCCGAAGTGGGAAACTGCTTCGGCTTTTTGTTTTTTGCCCCAAAACATTTTCGATTGTTTTGCACGGATGGAGTCGCTACAGTCGGTCTTTTGATTTACGGATTGAGTTATGGTTGTTGCCAAACCCTTGGCCCCAGCGCCAGCATCAGCAGATGCACAGCTTATTGCTGAGTATCTGGATGCGATCTGGATGGAGAAAGGCCTGAGCGATAATACCCAGGAATCCTATAGGCGCGATCTCACGCAATTTGCTATCTGGTTGAATCAGCGGGATTGCTCATTGATGAATGTTGATGCATCAATGGTTCAGGATTATCTTGATATTCGCCTTCAGCAAAAGTTGTCGAGCCGTACTTCAGCGCGTTTCCTGTCCTGCGTGCGTGGTTTCTACCGCTATTTATTGCGCGAAAATCGCATCAACGAAAATCCTATCGCCTTGGTTGATAATCCAAAATTATCTCGGCCTCTGCCGAAATCTTTGAGTGAAACTGATGTCGAAGCCTTGCTTGCGGCGCCGGATTTATCGGATCCGGTTGGCCTGCGGGACCGCACCATGCTGGAAGTACTTTACGCCTGCGGCCTACGTGTGAGCGAATTGGTTGAATTGACCATGCCGCAAATAAACCTGCGTCAGAACGTAGTGCGGGTGATGGGCAAAGGCAGTAAGGAGCGTTTGGTTCCTATGGGGGAAGAGGCGGCAGCTTGGCTGGCGCGATATTTACGCGAAGCGCGACCTGTGTTGCTGAATAATATGCCGGATGAGGTAGTATTTCCAAGTACCCGTGCCCAACCGATGACCCGCCAGACATTTTGGTATCGCATCAAACATTGGGCAATGGTTGCGGGAATAAAAAAAGATTTATCGCCGCATACTTTGCGTCACGCGTTTGCAACGCATTTATTGAATCACGGCGCTGATTTACGTGTGGTACAGTTGCTGCTCGGGCATAGCGACTTGTCGACAACCCAAATTTACACCCACGTGGCCAAACTACGGATGAAACAACAGCACGCGCAGCATCATCCGCGCGGTTAATAACCATGACCAACAATTTATAAACCTGTAAGAGATATGACTATGATAAAAACACTAAAAACGCTTGGCTTTGCAGCTTTAGCGGGCCTCTCTTTATCCGCTTTGGTGGCTGTGCCTTTTGTCTCGGCGCAAGGTGACTTGCTCAAGCGTAAAACGGCTGAAGAGACTATTTCGGAAAACCTGCATAAGGCACGTCCTGACATCAACTTCGGTACACCGCGTCCTTCAATGATCAAAGGGTTATACCAGGTGCAGGTTCCTGGTGGTCCTGTGCTGTATGTAACTCCGGAGGGAGATAAGTTTATCGCTGGCGAAATTTTTGGTATTGATAGCACTGGCTTCGCTAAAATCGAAGATCCTTACGTCATTGAGGAGCGCAAAAAGGCGCTCGCTACCCTCGATAGTAAAAACAGCATTAACTTCAAGCCGAAAGGTAAAGCCAAGGCTGTGGTTTACGTCTTTACTGATATCGACTGCGGCTATTGCCGTAAATTGCACAGCCAGATGCATGCTTATGATGAAGGTGGCCAGCAAAAACCTGGTTACAATGATTTGGGGATTGAGATTCGCTACCTGGCCTACCCTCGCGCAGGTATCCCAAGCCCGTCAGCTGATAAATTGATTTCTACCTGGTGTGCCAAAGACAAGCAGGATGCAATGACCAAACTGAAATCTGACCAGTCTGTACCTAACGCTACTTGTGATAATCCGGTCGCAGCCCAATTCCAATTGGGTGGTCAACTAGGCGTGAATGGTACCCCCGCCTTATTCCTGCCTGATGGCAAATTGATGCCGGGATATTTACCACCTGAAGAGCTGGCAAAAAGCCTTGGGATATAAGCCTTTCAGGCGCGGTGGTTAGCCAGTATCGACTTATCCGGCAGCCCGCCCAAAGCACAATTGACACTGACGGCCACCATGAGTATGGTGGCCGTCTTTTTTAATATTGGCGTAACTTTCATTAGCATTTGACGAGGAATCCACCTTGAATCCGGTAAGAATAGGTATCTGCGGTCTGGGCACCGTGGGCAGCGGTACAGTTAATATTCTCACGCGCAATAAAGCGCTGATTGATGCCCGTGCCGGTTGCGACATTACCATCGTACAAATTGGTGCGCGCCGCGATAATCCTAACTGCGATACCTCCAGATACAATATCACCCGGGATGTATTTGACGTAGCCAATAACCCTGATGTTGATGTGCTGGTTGAAGTTATGGGCGGCACTACCGTCGCCAAGGACCTTATCCTCAAAGCCATTGAAAACGGCAAGCATATTATTACTGCCAACAAAGCGCTGATTGCCCATCACGGCAACGAAATTTTTGCTGCGGCAAAAGCCAAGGGTGTAACCGTCGCTTTTGAAGCCGCTGTTGCGGGCGGCATCCCGATTATCAAAGCGATCCGTGAAGGCTTGGCCGCGAACAAAATTGAATGGTTGGCTGGCATCATCAACGGTACTGGAAACTTTATCCTCACCGAAATGCGCGATAAGGGCCGTTCGTTTGAGGATGTATTGGCCGAAGCCCAAGCGTTGGGGTACGCCGAAGCTGATCCTACTTTTGATGTAGAAGGCATAGACGCCGCGCATAAACTTGTGATTCTCGCATCGCTCGCGTTCGGTATTCCGCTTGAAATCAAGCGAGTGTTTACCGAAGGCATTACCAAAATTGCTTCAGAAGATGTGACCTATGCGGAAGAGCTGGGTTACCGTATTAAAAATCTCGGCATTGCCCGACGCACTGATAAAGGTATTGAATTGCGCGTGCATCCTACGTTGATTCCCGAGAAGCGTTTGATTGCCAATGTCGATGGGGTGATGAACGCGGTTTTGGTGAAAGGGGATGCGGTTGGTGCAACTTTATATTATGGCGCTGGGGCTGGTGCCGAACCGACAGGTTCATCCATTGTGGGTGATATTGTCGACGTAGCTCGTACGCTGACTGCATCGCCAGAGCACCGTGTCCCTTATTTGGGTTTTGGTGCGGATTTTGTTTCAGAACAACCAATTCTGCCCATTGATGATGTAGAAACTGCCAACTATTTGCGCATGTCTGCACAGGATAAACCTGGTGTGCTTTCAAAAATCGCAACAATATTGAGCGATTCCGGCATTAGTATTGAAGCTATGATCCAGAAGGAAGCGAAAGAGGGCGAGTCTACAGTGCCGCTGATTTTGTTGACTAACCAGGTGCAGGATAAAAAGCTCGCTGCTGCCATTCGCAGTATTGAAGCGCTGGACTCAATTACCGGCTCTGTACAACGTATCCGTGTTGAAGCTTTGAAATAAACCGCATCAAATTTTAAAGGTTAGTTATCGTGAAATATATAAGCACTCGCGGCCAAGCGCCCGCGCTCAGTTTTGAAGAAGTGGTACTTACCGGTCTGGCACCGGATGGCGGTTTATATGTGCCGGAAACCTTGCCGAAATTTACCCAAGAAGAAATTGCATCCTGGGCTGGTTTGTCGTATCAGGAACTTGCATTTAATGTCATGAAACCTTTTGTTGCTGGTGCTATCAGTGATGCGGATTTCAAAAAAATTATTGCCGATGCTTATGCAACTTTCCGTCACGATGGAATTGCACCGCTGGTGCAAACCGGGCACAACGAATGGATCCTGGAGTTGTTCCAGGGGCCGACATTGGCGTTTAAAGATTTTGCATTGCAATTTTTAGGGCATTTACTCGATCATTTATTAAAAAAGCGTAACCAAAAAGTCGTAGTGATGGGTGCAACTTCCGGCGATACAGGTTCTGCTGCAATTGAAGGTTGCCGTCGCTGTGACAACATTGATATTTTTATCATGCACCCGAACAACCGGGTGTCCAATGTCCAGCGTCGCCAGATGACAACCGTGCTTGCACCTAATGTGTTTAATATCGCACTCGAAGGCAACTTCGACGATTGTCAAAACATGGTGAAAGCCAGCTTTGGTGATCAGTCCTTCTTGCCGGAAGGCCGTCAGCTAGTGGCAGTAAATTCGATTAACTGGGCGCGTATTATGGCGCAAATCGTGTATTACTTTTACGCTGGCTTGGCATTGGGGGCGCCCCATCGTCCTATCGCTTTTTCAGTTCCCACGGGCAACTTCGGTGATATTTTTGCTGGTTATCTCGCCAAACAAATGGGCTTGCCGATTGACCAATTAGTGATCGCCACTAACAGCAATGATATTTTGCACCGTTGCATTAGCAGTAATGACCATAGCAAGAACCAACTACAACACACTTTGTCACCAAGTATGGACATTATGGTGTCGAGCAATTTCGAGCGTATGTTGTTTGATTTGTATGACCGCGATGGCAATGCTATTCGTCAGTTAATGGAAGATTTTAAATCCGGCAGCATGACGTTGAAAGAATCGGCCCTGGTCCGGGCACGCGAATTGTTTACCAGTCACGGGGTTAGTGATGACGTGACTATTGACGTTATTCGCTCGGTGTTTGATCGCACAGAATATTTGCTCGATCCTCACACGGCGATTGGTGTAGATGCAGCACGCAAAACCCGCCGGCGTCAGGATATTCCAATGGTGATCCTGGCTACTGCGCATCCGGCGAAATTTCCCGAAGCTGTGCGTAAAGCCGGACAAGATAAAGACCCGGCGTTGCCGCATCATATGCAGGATTTATTTGAGCGCCAGGAGCGTTACACGGTGTTGCCGCAGGATCTGGCAAAAGTCCAGCAGTTTGTTGCGACGAATGTGCGCAAGTAATTTTTACACCTTGAGTTAATAAAACGCCGCAGGAATTTATTCTTGCGGCGTTTTTATTTCTGCCGTTGTTTTTAATCCTTTCGAAAGTAAATTATGCAAAAAACTATTCGCCGCCGTGATCCGACTCAGCCCCTGGAATTTCAAACGGCTATTCATCCTCTCCTGCAGCGCATTTACACTGCGCGCGGTATACAGCATGAGCGCGAGTTACAGTATCAACTTGCGCATCTTCATAAGCCTAATTTCAAGGGCTTGTCAGAGGCCGTCAGTCTCCTGGCTGACGCAGTGGTTGCCCAGGCAAAGATTATTATTGTCGGCGATTTTGATGCGGATGGTGCAACCAGCAGCGCGTTGGCAGTGCTGGCGCTGCGTGCTATGGGTTTGCCGCACGTGGATTTCCTTGTGCCTAACCGTTTTGAATACGGGTATGGATTGACACCGGAAATTGTCGCAGTCGCTGCGGCGCAACAACCGGACATTATTATTACGGTTGACAATGGTATTTCCAGTATTGAAGGTGTTGAGGCAGCACGTGAGTTGGGTATTGCCGTTATTGTTACGGACCATCATTTACCGGGTACCTGTTTGCCGGATGCGGATGCCATAGTAAATCCGAACCAGCCCGGCTGTGAGTTTCCGAGTAAAAATCTCGCGGGCGTCGGGGTTATTTTTTACGTGATGAATGCCTTGCGCGCTGAATTACGGCAAATGGGTTGGTTTGAAGAGAGTGGAATTCCCGAGCCCAATATGGCGACGTTTCTGGATTTGGTTGCACTGGGTACTGTGGCTGATGTGGTGCCATTGGATTACAACAATCGTATTTTGGTTGCCCAGGGTTTGCAGCGTATCCGTGCAGGGGTATGTCGTCCGGGAATCAAGGCAATGCTTGAAGTGTCCGGTAAGCAAGCCAATAAATTGGTGGCAAGTGACTTTGGTTTTGCGCTTGGTCCACGCTTAAACGCAGCGGGACGCCTGGATGATATGTCGCTTGGTATCCAGTGTTTGATGTGTGACAGCGAAAATCTTGCCCGTGAAATGGCCGCGCAGCTGGATGAATTAAACCGCGACCGCAAAGCGATCGAGACAGGTATGCAGCAAGAGGCTATGGCCATGCTGCAAAAAATATTGCAAGCTGATACAGACAGTTTGCCATGGGGACTATGTTTATTTGATGAAACCTGGCATCAGGGTGTGATCGGTATTTTGGCTTCACGCATCAAAGACAAATACCATCGTCCTACGATTGTATTTGCCGATGTGGGCGATGGGGAAATTAAAGGCTCAGCGCGTTCAGTGCCGGGTTTCCATATTCGCGATGCACTGGATGCGGTCGCCACCCGCAATCCAGACCTGTTGCAAAAATTTGGCGGCCATGCAATGGCGGCAGGCATGAGTTTAACCCGCGCTAATTTTGCTGCGTTCGCCCAGGCATTTGACAATGAAGTTCGCCGGCAATTAACAAGCGATGATTTACAGGCGGTTGTGGTAAGTGATGGTGAATTGACTGCACAGGAATTATCGCTCGGTATTGCTGCCCAGTTGCGCGAGGCC